>JAOUEB010000054.1 GCA_029858925.1 Nitrospira sp. | reverse complement strand
GACGGACGGAAACGTCTTGGCCGGCTCAGCAAGATAGCGCTGGAAACTTCTCTTGTCTTCCTGACCAACATCCAGCAACATCAGACGGCCATCATGGTCGGCCATCAGCGTGGCAAAGCGATCGGCCATCGACCTCGTCGTGAAGATCCAACGAGCCTCACAGTCTTGGCGAATGTGCCGGAGTTCCTCCTCACCGACCTGAGTATCGACTGGCACCGGAACCACTCCTGCTTCGATCAACGCAAAACAGGCGACGATCCATTCCGAACTGCTGGGCGCGCAGAGTACGGCATGGGCTCCCTGCCACAAACCGACCGCGGCCCGTCCTGTCGCGAGCCGCTACGCCCTCTCGACCAATTCATGGAACGACCAAACATGGCTCCCCTTTCGATCAAACGCCACCAGCGCCGGAGCTGTTTCAAATTGAACAAAGGAGCAAATCAGTGTTTGGTGACTTGCACTCCGAGGATCAGCGTGTACCAAATCTCGTGAAAGGCCCACGCTACTCACCGCACTACCATAAAGGAGGAATGATTTTCAGTGTTTTGTACCACTTCCGTCTTCACAGAGCCATACAGCTGCCCCCTGACTATGCAGCGTTGGCCGTCGACATGTCCCCCTTGATTCCGATCCGGTGGTGATGCTCGGCGATCGCGCGTAGAGAGTCCTCCGCGAGCCGCGCCGAATTGCCACCGCTCCCTCGCGGTTCATGATGCGCTTCTCGCAATAGATCGACTCCGGCATCAATCGAAATATGTACGTGCGGCTGAACACGCGTACAGATCGCTCCATGACAACTTCAACATATGTCGTGGCGACAGCGAGGGCTCCAATTCCCACACGACATCACCCTCCGTCTCTTTGCGGTTCTTGCCCCTGATCATGAGCATGGTCCAGCGCTTGGCTTCCTTGGCCGCAGCTGGGTGGGTAGCGATGCAGAGCGAGGTGTGCCTCAGCTGAATCTCAGGCAGTCTTGCCATGAGGACCTCTTTGTCATACGTACGTCGGTTGCGATGAGGCACGCACGAACGACTGCCCTGCGAAGTCGATCGCCTGGCTACACATGCGATCGACTTCGCTCTGGATCGAGAAAACACTAGTCGCAACAGCAGTCGTCTTCGCCCATCTCTACATCGATCGCGACCTTGCGGACGCGCACCCGTTTCACCTTACCGCTGGGCAGGTCCAAACATTCCAGCAGGCGTTTGGCTTTGTCACGACACCCATCCTTTTGGTCATCTGGCGTGCGGTCGTTGAACGGCATGTCGATCTCGGGATCGATCCGATAGACCATCCCGCCTGTGATTGCGCCGTCGGCCTTCGCCGTGACGACGATGTCCCGCTCGGATGTGGCCAACACGTCGGCCTTGGTAAACGGGCGACCCTGGTGGACGTCGAAGGTCACGAGCCGCTGGTCTCGGGATTTCAGGCGGAGTCCGTTCTCGGGCAGGCCGCGCAACGCGATGCGCCATCCGAGGCGGGCTAACAGGGGCGGGAACGCCACAGTCACGGTGATCGTCGCCGCCGATCGTCCGGGATTGCCGACCCAGAACCCTTTGCCCTGCAGACCGGCAATCAACCCCTGCAGGCTGCCGCCAGGCACGAGTGTGACATTGCGTTGGCCTACGTTGTTGTCGTTGGGGACCAACCGCCAATCCTCGACCACTTCGCCCGCGGTGAAGTTGTCCACGTTGCTGGGGTCGCCGGTGGCCGACACGATCATCAACATGCAATCGTGCCCCCAGGCATTGGTGACGGGGGTCCATTCGAAGGGGCCGACCGTCTTTTCCTCCGTGTCGTTGGGTTGAAGTGTACCGGCGGACAGTTGGGCTGTGGTCATCGCCTGGAGATCGTTGGGCCACAGCACGCCGGCGGAGGGCTTGCAGTGATAGGCTTTCACGATCACGTTGTTGGCAATGGACGTGCCGCGGTTCTTAATCTTGACATAGGCGTAGTTGGTTTCATCAAGGGCTGGTTCCTCGTGCCCGGTCCCGCTGTCCGGGTTCCGCCGGTTCCAGATGGTTGTGGTGGTCCAGTGGACAGCCAAATAGTCGTATTCCCCAGCCCGGCCATCGTCGATATAGACGTCGACGCTGGGTTTGGCACCCTCATTGAGGTTCTGTTTTTCGAATGCCCAGGTGAGCACCTTGTTGTACGCCCCTCCATAGACGCCTTCAGAGGTCCAGTTGAGGGCATCAGCCGCAACGAGCGCCGAGAGGAAACCCGCGGGTGAGGCTGCGGTACCACCAGCGCCGAGGCTTGCCGAGGTCATGGTGCCGATGGCGCGCAGCATCAGATAGGCCATGCAACGGGCGGCGAATTCCCGTCGGGCGACCTCGGTGGAGTCTCCGCCGATCGCACGATAGGCGCGAAACATCGTCGTCGAAAGAATCTGCTCGCTGTCGTACCCTGGGTTCATGACCGAGATGCCGGTGTCGTTCACCCCGCCCCACCCCCACCCGGCGGCGACCGCGCGGTCGGACCGACGCGGTACAGACGGCACGAAGGGGGCCAGTAAAAAGCGGTCGAGCGCGGCTCCGTTATGCCACTCCGAGAGGTAGTCGTTCAGGATGATCGCAAAGCTATCGCCGGCACTGTGTGCGAAGCCGAAATTGGGGCCGCCGACGTGGTCGTGAAGGGTGCCGTGGCCGCCCAGCTCGTGCAGGACGACCCGCCAGTCGGTGGCAATGCCGATCGGGTGGGTGGTGTCGGTGAGGTCGGCCAGCGCGTAACAGGCGTGATCAATGCCGTCCCCATCCCCGATGCAATGGGCATTGACGGTGTTGCCCATGTTGACAGCATTGCCCTTGCCGCGGTGATCGACTTCCACGGGGAAGGCTGTTCCGTCGAAATAGGTGGCAAGCGGGAAGCCGAGGTTGGCGATCAGTTGGAAGAACCGGTCGTTATGGTAATAGGCGTTGACGGCTGCAAATTCGTTGGTGCGGGCATCCCAGATGTTGAAATCGTTCCCACTCGGGCGCGTGGGAGGCGCCACATTCAATATTTCGATATCGGTCAGTGTGACGAGGCTGCCTTGCAGTGACTGTGTGCCCGCGACAGGGGGATCGAGATTGGGGAGCACGACCGTGTCACGATGCGGATTGAGGACCGCGTTGCTCTGATCCGGCGTGTTGGTGATTGTGCCGGTGCTGGTGATCGGATCATAGGTAAACACCAAGCCGTTAATACCGGAGGTCAAGGCCCGCAGATAGAGGATGGTATTGGTCTCCACATCGACCAGTAGCCGCCAATTCATCCGGCTGCCTTCATACGGAAGCCGGACGATGAGCTCGGCGACCAGGTACCAGTGTCCCCCTTGGATAGACTTATCAACGGGTGGCAGGGGCAAGGTCGGTGGTGTGCCGCACAGGGGCTGCGGCAGTGGCTGCGAGGGACCCTCTTTCGGAACGTGGGTGGCCGGTGTGGGGGGCGGCGGGGCGGCGGCCCGCTGGCTTGCCTGATACCGGTAAATAAAAAACCGTCCACGGATCAATTGCGGGGCAGCCTGGCCGGCCTCTTTCCGTTTTACCGGCTTCATCGCAGGGCTCAACAAGGCAGCCAACAAATCTGCACCGTTCGTCTCCGATGATTTGGCTCGTTTCGTGGTAGGCCGTTGAGGCCCCCCCTCAACTTTTTCTCCGGTTGCAAAAAGCCGACGGTATCGTTCGAGGGCTTGCGTTGACGGCAAGGTGGCGTTGATGTCTGCTGCGCTCGTATTCGCGGCTGCGACCACACGGGCTGGCGCTTGCTTGAGGGTGGCAGTGATGCCGGATTCCCACACCGGTGTATTCAAGTACGTTTGATAATAGGAATAAGTCGTTCCGTCAAATGACGATTTTTCCTCGCTGAAACGGTATTCAACAGGCTTGGTCTGAGGATCAAGAAAGGACACGGGTTGCTCAATCTGGCGGAGGGCCTCCGGGGTGATCTCGAAGGTCCCAGCGATGTCGCGAACATAGGCATGTGCCGCCTCTCGCCCGCGTAGGTTTTCCATCTCTCGATATTCGTCAAGATGGTTGATCCCTCGCACGCGCCCGGCATCATCGAGGGTGACGGTGGCTTTAAGAGTTGGGTCGTACGTCCTTTGCATCGGGTCTCTCCTTTGTTTAAAAACTCCTGTAGGGGGTCGCCATCTGCCATATGGCGAGCGGGGGAATTATGTGCTTCCTATCTGGGACGCAATCTTGGGGAAGACAGTGCGTCGATCCATGTGTGTTTCCGTTCACCTCATGGCACACGGGCGTCTTTCAGTAGCTTGAAGGCCCAGGGTTTGCGGCAGTCGGTGCGAGCACAGCCGAAGGTTTCTCCACTATAGTCTCCAGGGTCAAAACTGAATTGAATTGGACTCCCTGAGTTGATGGCAATAGTGGACATCTGTACGAACCGGTTAAGCCAGTCCTGATTGGCGGACAATGATACGGCAAAGTATTTGATCGAATGTCCAGTATCCGTGGGGTAACTTCCTCTGGTTTTTGGCGCAGGTTCGGCGCACTCCACGTGAACCCGATTATCGAGGGTCGCCACCTCTAACGGGACGCAGGTATAATCCACGGCGTGTGCCACGCCTACCCCTGTGACGGCTATGGTAAGGGCGGCCCCAACGATAAGCCCATGCGCGTATCTCATGGTTCCTCCAATCTCCTCACATCGCGTATAAAGACAGGCTAGGCAGGGCTTTCAGCCAGCGACCAGCGCTGCTCGTGCCATACAGTTTCTGCACCCCTTCAATATCTCTGGCAGAGAGGCCATTCCGATTGCGTGGTGCGCAGTAGTTCATGACCGACACATCGTCATAGCGCGGTGTTAAATAGGTTCCTTGAGCATATTCCACTGGGCCGTCTGTACAGACGAAGGTGCCATCCGAATTCTTCGCGTCTGGGCGGTCCATTTCATGATGAAAACCAATGGCATGGCCAAACTCGTGGATGATCACGGTTCGAAGCAGGCGATCATCAGGGTTTTCCAGTTTCAGCCAGACTTTGACACCCTTCTTGTCGTAGCCTCGTGGCATAGAATCGCCGCATCCACCGCAATCTTCCTTGATAAGATCCACGTAGAGGGTGCCTTCTAGATTGCTGGTGCAGCTATTCCAGCCTTGAAATACGATCCCACCCCACTTCTGCCAGGAGCTCTCAAGGGCATCCCTCACAAGCCGCCGCTTTCGGGTCGATTCATCGCCTGAATACGTGACCTCATATTGGTTGCCTTGTGCATCCTTGCTCTTCGTGCCTGGATCGCGAAAGCAGACGGACACGTGTACAGACCCCGAACTCGATTTCGGCCATGGCGTACCCTCGCCCGGTCCTCCTTGAAAGAGGGCGCTTGCCGGGATAGGCAAAGCCGTGAGTGCGGAAAGTAGGACAGAGGCGGCTACATGTTGGCGTGAAAGAATGAGCATGCGTGATCCTCCCTCATTCACAAACTTCGCATTGCAACAACGAGCATTAAAAAATTGCGATGATCGAAGGGGTGCGACAGTCTTTCGCAAGGCAGCCAAAAGCGGCGCCACTCGTGTCACCTGGTTTGAAACTGAACCTGAGTGTCCGTCCTGAGACCAGCGACGTCGTGGCAGTAGAGAGGAATCGATTGGCCCTCTGCGCGTCCGATGTGGACAAAGCCCAAAACCAAATGTTTGCGGTGCCGTCCGTGGCGCCTGATGAACACTTGACGTGAATACGCTCAGGGAAAACCGCCACCTCGGTTGGGGTACAGTTAAAATCGGCCGCCATGACCGGTGTAGCAGATAGAACTCCCACTATAAAGGTGAGTACTAGGTGAGAAAGTTTTACTCCTCTCATGAGCATGTCCTCCTGTGATTTCAGATGTCTGACCGTCTCATGTGCATACCGACGCACGTTGATTTACGAGAGGATGAGGCTGATTCCAACATTGCGAGATGCCTCAGGGTTAACCATGAGCGTGATGCCCTCGATCCGTAGACCGCCATATCGAATCAGCCACGGCATCGCCAATCATCGACTGGCTTTCAACCATCCGATTTTCTAAATTCGATCTGATCCGAATGACGAATGACATACCCCCCCCTCACACTCCACCTACGTCACTGCGCCACGAAGTCGTTCTTTAATTCCTACAAATTACAAAGCAGGGACTGTGCCACTAACCGGATAAGATGCGAAACAACGCGACGATTAGTTTTCAAAGGATTATGTAGAAAAACTTACGAAATTTGTGACGGGAATGGAGCCGGTGAGGCATTACACGCCATTCAGCCAGGACCGTGCTGTTGACAAGTGCAACAGTGGGAGTAGTCGTTTCCCTTCACTTGATGGGTGAGCGTCAACGTGAAGCTGGCGCTGCTGCTGAAAGTGCTTGTGTAGAGAATGTCGCCGTGAGCGTAAACGCACAGGGTCGCAGAGTCAGGAGTGGCTCGTGAAAACTGCCGCGATGGCGTTAGAGCCAGCCCTTGAGTTTCTTGTCAGCGAGGGTGCGCCGCGCTCGCATAGTTTTGTTTTTGCCGGTCATGATCGCGATTTCTTCCGGAGTCGCCCGCTGGAGCGCGACCAGCTTGGTTGTGGGTGGCCGCGCTTCGTTCATGCACACATCTTTAAATTCCCCGCTTCCTTCATCGATCGTCCCATTGGCCGAGATTCTGAATTGGATCGTACATTTTCCTCCGAACAGCAGATTTGGTTCGTGGGTATGCCGGCCTTCCCAGTAATACTCCAGGATTGGCTCAGGCATCTGCGCCTGGATGGAAATGAGGATGGTCTCCCACTGGGAGGCAAACGAGCCCCCTTTGCTGAAGCCGTGACCGGTAATCGTCTGACTGGTTCCATCATTGGATGGCTCAAACCACATCCAGCTCAACTTCGTGGAATCTTGATCTGACCACACACGCTCCCACCAGCCGCCGGCTACGGCATGGATGAACCCTTTCGCCGTATGCATCCCGTCATCCGGCTGGCGCAATGCCGATTCGACACTCCTTTTCAGCTGAAGCCAGCTTTTCTCGAAGGTCCGTTGGCGCTTGACCGTCCAGCCAGATGTCCGGTCCACAATGTTCGCGACACTCTTGGCCAGGCGCCGGAAATCGTCTTGGTTGAAATGCGTCATCTGGAAGGCGCGCAAGGGTTCAGGCACATCCTTCTCGCGGATGTGGAAGCAGAGCGGGAACAGTCCCCCGCTCCCGGCCGCTTTCCAAATGGCGCCTGCTTCCACCAGCTGCCAATCGCTCGCCACCCGAGGCAGGGCAAGGCACATAAATCCCATATCTGCGTCCTTGAGTTCCTTCGCCAGCTCAGCAAACCAGGGCTTGCCTTTCTGCAGCTCGGGGCTGACAAAGGATTGGACCTCAGGCACGACAGCCGTCAGCCACTTCTTGACGGCCTTGGCAATCAGCAATTGGCGGCTTCCGGACCAGCTGATGAATGCATTCATAGATCACTCCTCATCACGGTAAATCACCGGCATCGTATGTGGTCACAGGATGAACGGATGGGGCACCCTCCGATATCAGTTTCCACACTCGAGATGCTATAGGTACAAACAAAGGTACCGGGAATCTGTTTCCGGCGTTGTGGCCATTCACGTTCCTCAGCCTTCCTGTCCTGACGACTTGAGTGCTCGCTCTCCTGTTACTCCGAATCTCCGCCACAGCAGATA
>JAOUEB010000053.1 GCA_029858925.1 Nitrospira sp. | reverse complement strand
AGGGCGAGTTGCATGAAGTGGAGATCGTGATCGTGTTGTCGCATGTGGCGTCGTATCCAGAGGGGTTTGAGATCCGTATCTATGCCGGGGATGCAGGCGCATGATTCATGACAGTTCGTCGCGAAATCGTCAAGCCGCGTCGTGAGAACGCCGCGCGAAGGCTATGGTAATTGACTGGAGAGATAGACTGGGCCTGAGGGTTCGGAACGACCGGCGTCGGTTTCGAGGCTGACGAAAAAATTCTTGGCGTTCTTGAAGTTGGGCAGGGGGCCGACAAACAAGTGGGAGGTTTCTCCGCTGTCCACCTGGAACATCCCGATGCTCACGGGTTTTCCGTACATGGCCCAGACCTGATAGGTCGTTCCATCCGGGCAGGCGGGGAGATTGATCGAGTAGAGCCAGGCCTTCTTCGAGCGGGCATCGAACAAGAGTATGCCGGCCGCCTGCTTCGTCATGGTTGTGCCGGCCATGGAGATCGCGTTGACGTTCGGAGTGCGCAGCAACATGCCCAGTTCATCATGCGGCGCGCGCAACGGCGGCCCACCTCGCTGCGCGAGCTGCGCCGTGGTGTCTTCCAACTCAGCTTCGCGCTGAAGCAATTGGTCTTTCAAGTCCATCACGTCCGAGGTTTGGCGTTGGAGATCATCCTGTATCTTGGCAAGGGATTGCTCTCGTTCGGTGAGTTGCTGCTGAACTGCAGTCAGCTTGGAGTCGGCCATATTGATCTGCGTTTGCAGTTGCGCCAGCTTCGTCGAGTCCTCTGCGATTTGGGCATAGGAATTCCAGATCAGATAACCTCCGCTGGCGAGGAGCGCCAGGATCGTCGTTGCTGCCACCCAGGCGAACGATGTGGCGTAGGCCGGCGACTCTGGCGGAAAGAGATGATTCATCCATTCGCCCGGCACGAGGCTCGGCTTATTCGGTGGTTGAATTGCGGACTCTGTGGCGGCAGTCGGAGTTCGCGCCGCCATAATCTTGGCCTTCAGGACGCGGGGCGGTTGCGTGAGTGGGAGACCGAATGGGAGGAGGCCCGCTACCGACTGATGTTCTTTGAGGGCGGTGTGGCAGCCAGGGCACCCGGAGAGCAAATGGGCCTCAAGCGCTTGCCGCTCGGTTCGTTCCAGCGCCCCAACGGCGTACAATGGGACGGCGTCTTCCAATTCTTCGTGTAGCATCATTGTCCGGTCTGACCCCAATAGCGGCGCAACGAGTCGCGCAGTGTGGACATGCCGAGTTTGATGTGCGTCTTCACGGAGCTCAATGGTTCATTGAGCCGCGCGGCGATTTCCGCATGGGACAAGCCCTCGTAATAGGCCAGTTCGATGGCTTGCTGCTGGGGCTGCGGCATATCGGCCAATGTCGTACTGACCAGACCTCGCAGTTCTTGGTCGGCATGCGTTTCAAAAAAGCCCGGAGTTCTGCTTGCGCCCGTACTTGCCGATGCGCCGTTCTGCGGCCCGCCGGCTTGGTGGCGGCCTCGATCGCCATGCGCGCGCAGCCGGTCGATGGCGCGACTGCGTGTGAGGGTAATGAGCCATGCGATCGGCGTCCCTCGACCGACGTCGTACCGTACGACCTTTCGCCAGACTTCGAGATACACCTCTTGCAGGAGTTCTGCAGCGTCTTCCCGGCTGCCCAGAATTCGCACCGCCATGCTGTATAACAGCGCGCTTGATTGGTCATACAGCTGGCTGAAGGCTTGGTGGTCGCCCTTGACCACGCGGGCCATCAGTTTGGAGTCGATGGTCGATGCGGAGGGCTGTGCCTGTTGTATCGGGGGATCCATAGGTGCTGCCTGTTTTTGGCGAAACTGTCATGGTTCGGGAACGACAAGAACTATATACCCGCCGGTTAGATCGGGCAAAAGGATATGCGAAATGCGAATGCTGGCTGTGGAGGGAACAATCTCAACGGAAGGCCGAACTTCAAAAAAACCGTACCAAATGGGAAGCCGCGTCTTCCGCTCCAATCGCCGCCGGCGGTACTGTGGCCGCTGGAAGGTTGAGAGCGGATCGGATCGCGGGTTCCCATCGCCCGCAGGCAAAGTCCTCTCCGCTCAGTTCCGCTCCGCGTCCATGCCGATGGAGATAGTCCACGAGCGGCTGTTCATCGGCAAAGTTATAGCGCCGAACGTAGACGAGCGGTGTGCCCAGTGCCACGGCTTCAACTAGGGTGCCGTAACCTGGTTTGGTCAGAATGATATCGACGGACGCCAACAGCGTTTTGAAGGAGAACGGGAGGGACTTGGTAGAGATGAATCGATGACTGTTCGTAGGAATGGGCCCGTCGAACAGGAAGCGATAGCCGGTGAGCGGCTCCAGATCCGCAAAGGGGAGTGACGCCAGGGGAATCCCGCCGAATCCGACGAGAACAGTCCGTTCCCCGGGCGCGAGGCGCAGAATCGAGGCAAGTTGTTCACGGGCGGAGGCTGCCGGTTCGGCGATCGGCCTGATGTCGATCAGACGCTCGAAGATGTCCATCTTCGGGGCGGGCGTGATGCGCAATGCGAGACCGGCTTTGGCATAGGCTTGTCGAATCGACTGCAGCAGCGTCTGGTCGGCGATGCCGGGTGGCGCCGCATATTTCGAAAGAATGAGGTCCCAGGTGAAGCTGACGAGGGCGACGGTGGGAAGCGCGGCCTGCGCTCCGGCTGCCACGGCCAAGTACGGCGTGTCGGCCAGGATCACGTTGGGACGGGCGGCGCGCATCGCTTCGACTTCCGTTTGTATCCGGTCCTCCCATGTCAGGTGAAACCGGTGGTGCTCGCGCCAGGTCGCGTCCACGCCGATCGCCAGCGGCCCGTCCTGAATACAGCCGATATCTTGCTGGACCGCGCTCAATTCCCAGGGAACGACAAGGCGATGTTCGAAGAACGAGGCGGGAACCATCGTTCGGAGAAGCACGCGCAGATTGGGGACGAGCCGGCTCAGCGCATTGAGCACGGGCACGACTTGCGCGGCGTGGCCGAATCCGTGCGCTGAGATCGCTGCCCAGATCAGAGGCATTTGAGGAGAAGTGATAAAGTGGCAAGTGGCAAGTGGCAAGTGAAACAATGGCGGGGGGAAATCAGCGAGGAAGACACGTGTCCCTTGTGCCTTGGCAAGGCTCTACTGGGTTCAACTGTTGGAGTGGTCCGATTCCATTGGGGCGATGTTGTACAACAATTCGAGGTCGAATTCTTCGACCAGATCGTTGAATGTGCGAAAGCCCATATCGGAGCGAACCTCGGCCATGACCAGATCGATGGCGGGGGCGGCATGTTGCCCATACTGGGTCACGGCCGTTTCAATGCGTTTTTTGGCCTCGTCGAGGGTCATGTATCACTCCTTGTTCTGTCGATCCGTTCATCCGAGTGTTCGCAACAGCTGCTGCATCTCCGGAACCAGATCCTTCCCGCCGTTCGATCGTCCCGAGAGGGCCGCATCCACCCCGGTGGCGAGAATCGGCTTAGCTTCGGCGTTCCGTCCCAATCCGATGAGTGCGCGACCCAGGGCCAGATGTGCGGCGACGTGGGTCGGATCTAACTGCGTGGCTACCGTGAGGTGTTCGATGGCTTCCTCGACATTTCCGCCTTCCTGCAGGATTTTGTTACCAAGCCCATAGCGGCCCAGGAATCCTTTCGGATGTTTGGCGACCATTTGACGAAAGGCTTCAATGTCCATGAGCGACGTCTCCGTTCCAGTCGCGTCACTATACCATTGCAGAAGCCGAATTGGCCAGATGTCCGGGTGGGGTCCCGGTGAAGCGTATCTCGTGAAGCGTGAAGCGCAGGTTGGAAAGATCGAGCGTCTCATTGTTGTTTGCGAGATACGCTTCACGAGCGACGAAGAATGGAATGGCGTATCGGCAGTTGCCGTAGAAGCCGTGCATAAGACGGGTTAGGGCGCCGGAGTGGTTGAGACTTGCACAGTGGGAAGGGGTGTGTAAGCGGTTGCAGGCCGTCGTGCCTTCACGGTGACGGTGTGAACCGTCGAGGCCGGCAAGGGCGTCTTGCTCGCCATATACAGAGGGGTGTCTTGCACCAACTGAGTCATCAATGAATTCAGGCAGGTTTCCATCACCTGTCCTTTCAGTTCCTCGATCACGACCGGACTGGCGCCGAACAGATTGTAATGCGCTGTCCCGGATGAGCGCGCTTCATAGTGCGTCACGCGTCCATCCCAGCGTTGAAGTTCCAGATGCGCCTGCGCCGTATAGTCGTAGTCCAGCTCGATGATCGGCGAGAGGAGGAACATGGAGGCGCCGATGGCGATGCCTTTCAATGCCGTGTGTCCAGCATGGGGGTCGATGGTTTCATCGAACCTGAGCCGAGCGGTTACCGTCTTGCCTCCATCTGAAGCGGGGGTTCCACCCAGAGGAACGAGTGCCGAAAAGAGATGTGTTTCTTGCACTGCGTTCAGGACTCGGCGCTCGACTTCGAGCGAAGGGTTTTGAGGCGCGCCGTTCTGCGAGAGGCGGAATGTGTCTATCACCAACGGAACCCGTTCATCACTGGGGAGCGAATGGGAGATGGTGTCTTGTGGACCTGAGGAGGGAGGTTTCACGTCGATCCATCGAGTGCATGCGGTCATACCGAATACCACGAACCCGACGAGACCCAAGACCAACCAACGAAAGGCGTACGTCGTCATGATCATCGTCTCCTCAGAAATAGAATAAAAACCCACCGAAGGGCAGACTTGCGTTCAGCCCAAGATTTGGGAATGCCGTTCCGGCGTTGGAGATATGATGGAAGCGGTAGCCGGCGGTGGCGGCGAGTTGCGGCGAGAGAAACCAGGACACGCCCACTCCCCCTGTGAGCACAAAGTTGAACTCATTGGCCTGTTCGTCAATATTCCCGCCGAGATCAGTCCAGAACGGCCCGCCGGTGAATTCCGCATAAGGGCGGAGACGACCTAAGGCGACGAACGTGTATTTGATTCTTGGCGTGAAGCCGATGCCATGGGTCAGGACCGGCTCGCGAAACTGGAGATAGACCATCTCGGCGCCGATAGAGACTTGCCCCCGGTACCAACTATCGCCGATGGGATCGGTCAGGGTCATCATCCACGACGGCATCAACGCCGGGCCATGCTGTTTGGTCGTGTGAAGTTCGGTCAGGCGGTGAGAGAACATATAGCCGGCGGTGAGTCCTACTTCTTGCGTGCCGACGGTGATCGTTGGGGAGACATCGTTGGCCTGGATGCCGGGTGCCATCAGGATGGTTAGGAGTGTCAAGGCGGTGAAGGCTCGTGCAAGCAAGGCCGTGCTGTCTCCAGGTCAATATCCTGTCGGCTTGTGCGAGTTGAAACTTAATCAACAGGCGTCCAGGCGTGACGTGTTAAGGGTAGCAGAGGTTTTAATGCTGTCCAGCGATTTGGAAGACACGGTTTGTCGGAAAATAAACGAACACTGGACAGGGGATGGAATGCGTCGAGGAGCCGAGGACAGCGAGTGGAGAGACTAACCGGGGTGGTTCAGTCTGGCGAGACGGATCGAGTCCGCTTCGAACTCAGGCAGTTTGTATCGTCGGCCGAGCGCGACCACACGTTCTAAACAGCGCCTCGCCGAAACGAGATCATGGCGGGCCTCATAGACTGTGGCGAGCCACCGAAGCACAGCGGATTCCGCCGGTTCATTGCCGAGCTTGATGTAATGTTCCGAAGCATTGTTCAGGCAGCGTTCGGCTCTGACCAGATCACCCTGGTCGAGATAACATTTTCCTAATTGGCTGTAGGTCACGGCCAATCCTTCTTCATTGCCGACGATTCGGTGGCAATCCAAGGCCTGCTTGAATGAGGCGACCGCCTGTTCCCACTGCCCGTCACGCGCCTCTTGCAGAGCCAGGTTATTGTAGAGAATGCCGAGCGCGCGGTCATCGTTGAGCGCGCGCAGGAGGTCCAGCGCTTCGAGGTAGTAGGGACGGGCCTTCTCAGGATGGTCGGCGCCGATGTGGAGATTCCCCAGATTCACGAGCGTATGGGCGATGGCCTGCCGATTGCGCTCCGTCCGCTGAATGCCGAGGACTTCGCGATAACACTGTTCCGCGGCGGCAAAGTCCTGCATCAATGCGCAGGTGTTGCCCAGATTGCCCAGGGAGTCCGACAGCTCACGGGGATTGTTTGCGGTCCGATCATTGGCCACGGCGGCTTCCCAGGCAGCGCGGGCTTGTGTGAGGTCGCCCCGATGAAGAAAAATCCGTCCCCGATGTTTGTGCTCGTCAGCCATGGGAATCGTCGTTCGTGAAGCGTATCTCGTGAAGCGCGGAACGGAAATGGAACGCGTCCATGTTTTGGGCTGCGAGATACGAAATACGCGTCAGGAGATATGTATTCAGTCACCGCCCTTTGGTGTGTCTTTTCGGAACTCGATTTGGATGTCGTCCTCTTCATCCAGACCCAATCCCGCTCTGAACGATCCGTACAACTCTTCAATCTGTTCCACCTCTTTTCGTTCTCGCGCTTCAGGAGATGCGAGATACGATTCACACAGCCGCATGCCTGTCTGAAAATGCCGCTCGATCGTTTCTTCCGTCGCCTGCTGCCAGGTGATGTAGATGCAGAAGGCGTGAAAGGAATGGGCTGTGGGATATCGTCGCGCAAGGTTGAGCAGCCCTTCATAGGCCTCCCGTCCCGTCGCGCCGGCGTTGGAGGAAAACGTGTTCTCGAGCTCAGTAGCGTGGTCCCAGTCCGAGCCGAGCTCACTTTCGGATTGGCTGAATGCGTCTTGTGCGGCAAGGGCTGCGTCAAATTGCATGGTTTACACTCCATCCTGTTCCGTAGCATACGAGGGAATCGAAACAGAGGTCAACGTGTTGTGTGCACCGCATGCATTTACATTGCGGTTCGTTGCTCGGTAGACTGCACACACTATTCCTATGGATGATGAACAGCCATCTTCTGCTCCGGCAGCCGAACCTGTCTCGACTGACCCTATTGATCGGGTCATCAACTATCACATTCGGACCAAACACCATTTCAACCGCTATGCACGGTCGCTCGGGTTTCTCGATTGGGTGAATCAGCCTGATCCGTTTCGGCGGTTTGAAGGAGCCGAATTGATTCCGCTTCCATTGCTGCAGGCAGACGAGGACCCAGTCTCCCCGGCGTATGAGGCAATCTACGAGCATGGATCTGTCCCTTGTCAGCCTGTCAGCTTGAGCACGTTGTCCCGTTTTTTTGAGTTCGCCCTTGCCCTGTCGGCCTGGAAAAAGGCCGGGGACTCAGAGTGGCCGTTGCGAATGAATCCTTCGTCCGGCAACCTGCATCCGACCGAAGGCTATGTCGTGCTGCCGGAGATGGTCGGACTCGATCTTAAACCGGGACTGTACCACTATGCCCCCAAGGAACATGGCTTGGAACGGCGCGCGGAGTTCCCTGCGGATCAACTCGCCAAGCTACTGGCCCCATTCCCTGTCGGCGCCTTTCTTTTTGGTCTCACCTCGGTCCATTGGCGCGAAGCGTGGAAATACGGCGAACGGGCGTTTCGCTACTGTAATCACGATGTCGGGCATGCGATCGGAACGGCGCGGATTGCCGCTGCGACGTTGGGCTGGAACATGACATTGTTGGACGGCGTGGATCAGAACAGGGTTGCATTGCTGCTGGGAACGAATCGTGTGGATGACTTTGCAGATGTGGAGGCGGAA
>JAOUEB010000052.1 GCA_029858925.1 Nitrospira sp. | reverse complement strand
TAGCCTTCGCCGCCCGCTGTTGCTGCTGTCCAAGAAAGGCCCCAATTCCATAGCCGAGGCCTTTGCGCAGTTTGCCTTATCGGCTCCAGGCCAGTCGATTGTCGGAGACACGTATGTTCCGATGCCCAGCCAATAATCTTTCCTCGAAGGAGGTCATCATGAATCCGCGACAACGGCTATTATTCATCGTTCTCCCCTGCTCGCTCATGTTGACGCTGTTTCTCGCACCATCGGCCCACGCAGAAGAAGGCGCGATCGTCGACGGCGCCGGCTTTACGCTCTACGATGTGGAATCGATTCAGGGTTCCGACGAAAACACGATCGCGAAAGATCCGGTCTGCGATCGCAGCAAACAACCGAAAATCCTGACCGTGGAGCCGGACGAGGCCAAACCGGGCGAAAAAGTCACCATCAAAGGCGAGAATTTTGGAACGCAAGAATGTTTCCACGGCGTGGCCTTCAGCGCCGCGGGCCACGCGAAGATCGCCTACGCGTTCGTGAATGAAACAACCATCGAAGCCACAGTGCCCGATGTCCGGCCTGGCATGTCGTTCATCGACATCGTCGCCGGCGGCGGGAACGCCCGATCCAAGGCCTTCTTGATTCAAGCCAAATAACGCCTTCGGGGCGGAAGAGTCAGCGTCCGCGCTTAGTCCATGCGCGCCGCTCCCGTCACCCTGGCCGCCCCAATGTGACCGCGCCTGTCGGCCGATTGGATCACCGAGTCGTAGGGCTCTGCTGAAGCTTCTTGAGCATCTCCTCAAAGAGGGGACGATCTCGCAAACTCATGAAATCATTCCTAAACCGGATGGCCTCGATATCAGCCTCGGCGCTTTCGTCTCCACCCGATCCTCTGTAGATGCCCTTCAAGATCAGCGCAAACCGATTGCCGTCCGCCAATTTGATGTTGTCCATGTATGGCAGATCAAAATAGGACACGTTGACAGGGAATCCTCTCCCCGGTTCACTGCCCACATACCTGGTCCCATCGAAGAAGTCGGCATAGACCGTCACCTGAACGGCTGCGCTCGCCTCTGTCACTTCTACGACACGGAGCTCGATGGATTGCCGTTTATCATAACCCCTTGCGATGAGCGACTGCGTGCCGTTCTGATCTTGGCTCATCGGCGTAGGTGTCCCTGCCTTTCCCTCTTCCTGTTCTTCCCGACCACGCAGGCACTCTCCATTTTCAAAACTCTTAAAGCGGGTGATCCCGTCACGTTTCCGAAGAGTTTCAATGCCAACCTTTTCATAGAGGCGTACGCAACCCATTTCGCCTTTTCTCATCGTAAAGACAACGCTGTCCCCGATCGTATTCAGCGTCGTGGCCTGTCTGGAGGCGGTCTCCTTGGAGACACCCGTAATCTTCTTTTCCAACGCCATCCATGCGCTGCGCGATGGTTCATCTTTCGCCGCGTCCCGATGTTTCACCAGCTTCTCATAGACCTCCTCAAACAACGGCTTGGCGTTGAAAAACTCCTGAAAGTTCACCGCGAGAAGCTCGAGAAAGACGATGCGTTTGCGAAAGGATTCCAGATCTTCCCTTTTCACATCCTCCTTAAGCGTTTGGAGATAGCCATCCAGCAGGGCCTTGAACATGTTCTCCCTGATGCTGGTATCGGATTTCTCTCTTTCGGTCATCATCTGAACATACACCTGAGACTTGCGATTCGCTTCGGTGTATTGATTAATGAACCACGGGATCGCAATCGCTCCCACGGCAGCACAGACACCAGCGAGAATTTTTGCAACCGATTCCCACTTATCCCACCAATCCTTCGTGCTCGGTGCTTCAGCACTCATTCGCGGCTCTCCTTTGTGTCATTCGTGACATTCCGCACGCTTAATCTTCATTATTCATGACGGTTCGTGGTGAAATCGCGCAGTCGAGTGGCGAGACGGGCACATGGAGCCCCGAGGGACCGAGGCGTACTTGAAACAGTACGTCGAGGTCACGAGGGCGAGCCTGCCCGCCGAAGGCCTGTCGCAGCAGCGAATCCGCGATTGCAGCACAAACGTTCATAAATAATGCTGGTTAAAGGCGGATGTCCTGTTTCGTGCCTCCAGAAGAAACCGTGACAGGGAATCGTTGCCCCCGAATGACGAGGGTGTAGTTTCCTGGTGGCAAGTCGAGCCTGTACTCCCCTTTTCCGTCCGTCCTTGTTTCAGCGTCCTTGCCTTCCACAGTAATGCTGAGATTGGCTGCCGGCGTACCACCGCGGTAGACCTTCCCCGAAAGCTCCTCTGCGAGAAGAGGATCAGCCATCGTCAGCAAGCCCAGTGCAAGCGAAACAATCCCTATAATCCCTATACGCCTCATGGTGTTGTCCCTCCGGTTGGATTTCTCAGAATCAATGTATTTCCTTCGTACACCCGATGGCCTCGATCCGCCTCTCCGGAAACCAACGCGTTGATACCAGATGGACGTGACGGTCGAATACTGGAATACTGATCAGGGAATGCCATACCTCCCCAGTGAACAGAAGGCGCAGGAGATTCTCTCCATGCCAGTGAGGAGACGAGCCCAATTGGAAGGACGCCCGCGAAAGTCAGGACGAATCCTCCGGTCATCCACTGACGACTAGTCGCGTGGGAATGAAGTCTGTGGACAAGTGCATGGCCGCAGGCTCGTCTATACCGGCGGCCCACAGCTACCGGACATATCCTCGTCATTGGAAAATTCTGCTCCTTCATAAATAGGAATCGAGTGGCGAATGATCCCCGTCTGTCGAGGCAAAATTCTGCACAATGCTATGCCAACAAACGGGAGAATTCTACAGCACACGACCGGACGTGGCGACTACATACCTGCGTCCTAATTCCGACTTCTTTGTGCGGGGCCTCCCTCGACAGACCTCTCGATCCTATGTTAGCGTACTCGCTCGTTTTTCTGGTCTGTTAGGAGCGCCATGTTTAAGAAAATCCTGGTCGCCAATCGCGGAGAAATCGCCATGCGCATCATCCGCGCATGCCGCGAGTTGAATATCGCCACGGCTGCCATCTACTCCGAAGCCGACTCCACCGGCATCTATGTAAAGAAAGCCGATGAAGCCTATCTGGTTGGTCCTGGCCCTGTAAAAGGCTTCTTAGACAGCCGGCAGATTGTGGAGCTGGCCTCCCGCATCGGCGCCGATGCCATCCATCCTGGGTACGGATTTCTTTCTGAAAACGCCGAGTTCGCGGAACTCTGCCACGCATCGGGCATCACCTTCATCGGTCCGTCTCCCCATGCCATTACGCTGATGGGCAGCAAGGTCAAGGCGCGTGAACTCGCCGAGTCCGCAGGTGTGCCGATTGTTCCCGGAACGGACGGCGCCATCACCGACGTGAAAGACGCGCTCGCCTTCGCCAAGAAGGCCGGATACCCGGTCATGATCAAGGCCAGCGCCGGGGGCGGCGGGCGGGGTCTCCGCGTCGTCCGATCCGATGCCGAATTGCGCGAGAACATGGAAGTCGCCTCGCGGGAAGCCCAGGCCTCCTTCGGCGACGGCAGCGTGTTCATCGAAAAATATATCGAGAAGCCGCATCATATCGAGTTCCAGATTCTGGGAGACCGCCACGGCCATATCATCCATCTGGGCGAGCGGGATTGTTCGATCCAACGCCGGCACCAGAAACTGATCGAGATCGCCCCTTCGCTTATCCTGACACCAAAGCTGCGGGCGGAGATGGGCAACGCCGCCATCGCCATCGCGCAAGCGGTGCGCTACGACAATGCGGGAACCGTCGAATTTCTGCTCGATCAGGACGGCCGGTTCTACTTCATCGAGATGAATCCTCGCCTCCAGGTCGAACATACGGTCACCGAGCAGATTACGGCCATCGACATCGTGCGGAATCAGATTGCGATTGCAGCGGGCAAACCGCTCGATATCCGGCAGCAGGATGTCACCCTGCAAGGCTATGCGATCCAATGCCGGATCAATGCGGAAGACCCCAAAAACAACTTCATGCCCTGCACTGGAACCGTCACGGCCTATCTCTCTCCCGGCGGCATCGGCGTCCGCATCGACGGCGCCGTGTATAAGGATTACACGATCCCGCCATACTACGACGCCCTCTTGGCCAAACTCACGGTACGCGGGCGGACCTGGGAAGAAGCCGTGAGCCGCATGCGGCGCTCGCTCGAAGAATACGTCCTTCGTGGAGTGAAGACGACGATCCCCTTCATGAAAACGATCATGCAGGAACCGGACTTTATGGCCGGGCGGTTCGATACGTCCTATCTGGATACCCACCCAGATCTCTACACGTACGATGAATTCGAGCAGCCGGAAGATTTAGTCCTGGCGCTCTCGGCCGCCATCGCGGCCTACGAAGGGCTGTAGTCGGACAGCCCCCACCACGATTTCACACGAGGCACATCGACCATCATGGCAACAAAACGGCCATCGAAAAAAAGACAAGCGGCGAGGAAACCGGCCTCTGCGCCCATCGTCAAAACATCACCATCCAGAAAGGGGCGTTCGGAAGAATTCGCGATTCAGCCTGCGGCCGGCAAACCGCTGCTGATTACCGACGTCGCGCTACGGGATGGCCACCAATCGCTCCTGGCCACGCGCATGCGAACGGAAGACATGCTGCCCATTGCGCAGAAGCTCGATGCCGTGGGCTATTGGTCGCTTGAGGTGTGGGGCGGCGCAACGTTCGATACCTGCCTGCGGTTTTTGAAAGAAGATCCCTGGGAACGGCTCCGCGCCCTGCGAGCCGCCATGCCTAACACCAAGCTCCAAATGCTGCTCCGGGGGCAAAACCTCGTGGGCTACCGGCACTACGCCGACGACGTGCTGGAACGGTTCATCGAACGCTCGGCGGCGAACGGCATCGACGTCTTCCGCATCTTCGATGCGCTCAACGACGTGCGCAATCTCGATCGGGCGGTGCGAGAAGTAAAAGCCTGCGGCAAACACGCCGAGGCCGCCATCAGCTATACCGTCAGCCCCGTGCACAACCTCGACCGGTTCGTCGAGATGGCCAAGCGGCTGGAGGATTTGGGCACCGATACGCTCTGCATCAAAGACATGGCCGGGCTCTTGGCGCCGCTGGATGCCTATCATCTCATGCGTCGGCTGAAAGCCGCCGTCAAGGTTCCGATCCATCTGCATTCGCACTACACCTCCGGCATGGCCTCCATGTCGTCGCTGATGGCCATCCTCGGTGGGCTCGACATGCTCGACACCGCCATGTCTCCGTTGGCGGGCGGGACGTCCCATCCGGCAACGGAAACGCTCGTCGCCTCGCTGCGGAACACGCCCTACGACACGGGATTGGATCTCTCGGACTTTCTGCCGATCACCGATCATTTCCGCGCGGTGCGCCGCAAGTACCGCCAATTCGAAAGCGATTTCACCGGCGTCGACGCGGAAATTCTCACCTCGCAAATTCCCGGCGGCATGCTCTCGAACCTGGCCGCGCAGCTGACTGAACAGAACGCGCTCGACCGGATGAAGGAAGTGCTCGAGGAAGTCCCGCGAGTGCGCAAGGAAATGGGCTACCCGCCGCTCGTCACGCCGACCAGCCAAATCGTCGGCACGCAGGCCACGCTCAACGTGTTGACCGGAGAACGCTACAAAGTCGTCACGACCGAAACGAAGAACTACTTCCTCGGCCTGTATGGCCGCGCTCCTGGACCGCTGGACAGCGAGATCATGGCCCGCGCGATCGGCAACGAAGAGCCGATTAAGACCAGACCTGCAGACCGGCTTGAGCCTGAGCTCGCAGCGAACAAGAAAGAGCTTCCCGCGTCCGCCTCGTCGGTTGAAGACCAGCTCTCCTTTGCGCTGTTCCCGGCCATCGCCAGAGAGTTCTTCGAAGCCCGCGAGAAAGGCGACCTGACGCCCCCGCTGCTGGAAGCCGCCTCGCCCAAAGGACCGGCCGTCGCCCATGAGCTTCACCTCGCGCCGGTGGAATTCAACGTGACCGTGCACGGAGAAACCTACCACGTGAAGGTGTCCGGATCAGGCCGCAAGACCGATGGGCGCAAACCCTACTACATTCGCGTCAACGACAAACTCGAGGAAGTCTCCCTGGAACCGATCCAGGAAATTCTCGCCGGCGTCCCGGAATCCCAGGACACAGGCACAGGAGCCACGCCGAAGAGACCGAGGCCGTCGAAACCGGGCGATGTGGCGCCGCCCATGCCTGGCCGGGTGGTCAAGATCCTCGTCGCAGTGGGCGATCGCGTGAAGGCCGGCGATCCCCTCCTGATCGTCGAAGCGATGAAGATGGAAAGCCGCGTGCCGACACCGATCGATGGAACCGTCGCGGCCATCCTGGCATCCGAAGGGGATAATGTGAAGACGGATGAAACGGTCATCCAGTTGGAGTAACTCCCACCCCCTATATCCTTCTAGCCGCGCATACAGACCGCCGAGCCTGGTCCTGCTTGCCCTCTTCCTGCTGTCACTTCTCATCGGCGCCTGCGCGTCGTCCTTGCCAATTCCACCGCAGTTCGAAGCGTTCGAGCGCATTCCAATCAAGACCGTGACAGTCCAGGATCAGCGGATCGCCTACTTGGATGTGGGCACGGGCCTGCCGATCATCCTGATACACGGGTTCGGGGGATCAATGTGGCAATGGGAACATCAGCAACATGCGCTGTCGCAACACTTCCGCGTGCTCACGCTCGATTTGCCTGGCTCCGGGCTCTCCGACAAACCGGAGATCCAGTACCGGCCGGATCAAATGTTGGATTTTCTTGTGGGATTTATGGATGCCCTGCAGATCCCACGCGCCACGTTGATCGGCAATTCCATGGGCGCGGGCCTCGCCATCGGGGTGGCGCTGGAGCACTCTACGCGGGTCGAGAAGCTCGTCCTCGTCGGGGGACTCCCTCAACATATTATGCAGAAACTCACCAGCCCGTCGATCCGGCTGGCGCTGGAAACCCACGCGCCTTTCTGGCTCGTCTCATTAGGCAATCGGCTGTTCGGCGGCCTGATGACGGAGTCCGTCCTGCGGGAACTCGTGCATGATCCAACGCTCCTCACCCCGGCCGTCATCGAACGATCAGACCGCCATCGTCGGCGCCCTGGAATAATCAAACCCATCATGGCCATGAAACACGCGTTGCCGTTGTGGGAGTCGGGATTTGCCTTGCGCATAGACGCCATCACGCATCCGACGCTGGTGATCTGGGGAGAACAGGATCGGGTCTTTCCGGTCGCCGTGGGCGAAGCACTCCACCACACCATCAAGGGGTCGCAATTCGTCACCATCCCCAACGCGGGTCATATCCCGCAATGGGAGCGACCGGACCTAGTCAACCGCGCGCTGATCGCGTATATTCACCCATGACGGCATGCAGGCAGTGCGTGCCTATCGGCATGACAGACAAGTACACATCTTTTCACGAAAGGAACAGACGATGCAGACCGTCTATCGCGGATTGATCGGATCGGCACTGAGTCTCTCTATCGGTTTGGCCGGTTGCGCCGGCATGGGAGCATCGATGGAGTCCGGTTTCATGTACAAGAACATCACCGTCGCCGACGGCAGCACCGTCGCCGGAGAGGGAAATAAGGTGCTCTTCAAAGGCAACCCGCTCGGGCTGTCCGGTGATGGGATTAAGACGGGGGACTCCCTGCGCGACGTCAAGGTGGCGCAGACCGACCTCTCGCTCGTCAATATCGCC
>JAOUEB010000051.1 GCA_029858925.1 Nitrospira sp. | reverse complement strand
CGTTCAAGACATCTTGTCGCGCTGCTCTAATCTGCACTTCCCCGGCCTGATCACCCTGCTCGCGCTGGGTGCCCGGACAACCGACCACGACTCACAGACACAGACATTTCCGCTCACTCACGAGCATATTACCGATGCCCTCAGCCGCCTGTCCGCCCACAATCCGCCGGAAGTTGAGACTGCTAAACGCGCCGCCCAACTGCTCCTATCCGGCCAATTCGTGGGCGACCTGGCCGAGGCCTTTGCCGTGGTCGCCCATACTGTTCCCGGCTTGCCTCTCGCTATCGCTGACGATGTTCGCACGATGCCTCATGTCTCAATACAATTAGTCCCGGCCATCGCACGAGATCTCGGTCAGATTCCAGCGGCGATTGATGCAGTCATACAGGATCTTCGGCGCGATGGAACGATTACGTCTCAGCCCGTTGTGATGACCCATACCATGCGCGCGATCTATGAACAGGCCACCGCTCGGCAAATTTCCGCCACCGTTCACACGCTCCTGGGGAATGAATCGGTCAGGTTGGCCATCATCCTCTTTGCCCGATCGAAAGGCGTCACCATTTCGCAGGATGATTTGGACCAGGTGCGCAAGGCGATCGATCCGAGTGCGCCCAACCTTGGGGAGCTTTTAGCGCCGGGCTACCGACAGCTGAACAAGAGATATGGGAAAGCCCAGGCGCTGGAGATACTCAAGCAGTTCGTCGTGTAGTCGGAACGAAGAAGCGTCTGTGGGCTTCG
The DNA here is from genome assembly GCA_029858925.1 of Nitrospira sp. Classification (GTDB taxonomy): domain Bacteria; phylum Nitrospirota; class Nitrospiria; order Nitrospirales; family Nitrospiraceae; genus Nitrospira_D. Next base: position 6,963 of record JAOUEB010000051.1, on the reverse strand, counting down.
GCATCGCCGAAGCCCACAGAAGGCAGATTAGAAGTCGCCGGTTTTCACGTACGGATGGCTCCACAGCGTCAGCTGGAGGAGACAGGATTTCACCCAGGCGTTGTACATCTTGTCGACATCCTCAGCCTTGTGCCCCTTCTTGGCGAGGAACGGCTTCAAGGTGAACGTCACCGGGAAAATGAGCGCGAACAAATCGCGAAACGGCACGATGGCCGCCGCGGCGGCGGCGCCGTCGGTCTGATTCTTCTTGGTACGATGGTGGCGAAGGCCGATCTCGTGCTGATAGTCGAGCCACTTCTGATCATACTCGGCCTTGGCCGTGTCGAGAATCCACTGGCCGAAGCGCTTGCGTACTCCGCCCAGATAGTCACCCAGCGGCTTGCCGTCGCTCTTGCCGAGGAAGGATTGGAGCAGCTGCGGCTGAGACCCGACGAACCCGTACCAGACGTCGAGGATGGCTTCGACCTGATCCTTCACCACGTCGTGTGACTGACGCAAGGCCTTGATGTCTTCGTCGCCGAACAAGGCGCTGTTCTTCATCAACTCAAATTCGGCGAGCGTCACTGGAGACTTCGCCACAGCAGGAGTCCCTGCCGTATATCCGGGGATGGCTGCACTTCCACTCATAAGCTGATTCCTTTCCACTGATTGTTGAACCATACCGCTGTATCACGGTGTACTGACCCTCACGCACAGATGTTATGGAACGCACGCAGCGACTGTCAAGAAGGCTGTGGAGGAGATTGCAGTGCGGCAACCATCGTTTTGTCCAGGCGTTTCACCTTGCCGTTCCCGTCCGTCACGGCAAGTCTGGCCGATCCTTCCACCACCACACGCCTGCTGACTTTTTCCGTGACCACATGCGCGAAGATCACTGACGCGGCCGTCAGATCGGAGACCACCGTCTCGATGACCAGCGTCTCACCATAGCGGGCAGGCGACCGATAATCCGCCTCCGCATGCACGACGACAAAAACCGTCCCCTCGTTCATAAGCCCGGCCACCGACAGGCCCCGCTCTTCCAGATACCGGGTCCGCGCCCGCTCAAAGTATTTCAAGTAATTAGCGTAATAGACGACTCCTCCACAGTCGGTGTCTTCGTAGTAGATGCGGACTTCCATCGTATCTCGTCGCTCGTGAAGCGTATCTCGTCAGAGCCGTTTAATGAGGTTCCGCAGCATACGTGACTCGTGATCGAGCTGTTCCAACACATTATCTCGATCGTCAACCGAGAGAAAGTCTAGATCATGAGCCACTTCAATTTGCGTTTCTAGTTCGGCGCACGAGCCTAACGCCACATAGAGTAATTGCCGATATTCCGGATTATGCTTCCGGTTGAATCCTTCGGCCACGTTTGAAGGAATCGAGACAGCCGCGCGACGCATTTGTGCGACCAGCCCGTACATTTCCTCTTTAGGAAAGGCCTTCGTCACTCGATACACGTCGAGTAGGACCTTCCTGCCCAGCTTCCAGACCTCGAGCTCGCGAAAATTCCTGACCTTGATCGTTCGCGCCTCTCCCTTCACATTTTCTCGCGCTTCACGAAAGGTTGAGCTTGGGGAAGATCGGCAATGAACTGTCAGCCACGCCCATCAGCTTGACGACCACCTCGTACAGTTGCTGCACGCGCTCAGACTTGATCGGCTCGAAGCCATGGCCGAGCACCGCATGGTTGGCGGCGTCGAGCAGCGGCTTCATCGTGGGCCACTCGCGGAGGAAGGCTTGGCCCAATTGATCGCCCAATCCGGCCAGCACGCGAAACTGAGCTTGCAGCGGCAGCTTGTACTTGCCGTCGATGTCTTCAAGATAACAAGTTCGGCAGGTTTCCTGGAGGGTCTGCGGGAGTTGCTCCGGCCGCACGTCCCAACTCTTGATGTTGTGCGGCTTGAAAAGCCGGCGCTGCGCCACCGCTTCAAGCGCGCGGACGAGCACAATCATGGCCGACTCCGGATCACGCCCCGCATGAAGCCTCCGGCCCGCATGGGCCAAGAGATCCAGCAGCAGCAACTCCTTGACCTCCGCCGGATCGAGAACCAGCTTTTCGAGGAAACTCGCGTTGGCTTTGATGGCCGGCAGCACGGCTTTCAACCCCGGCGGCCCGCCCCAGAGCGAGGCCATTTCAAGCGCCTTCGCCGCCGTCTTCAATTTGTCCCAGGCCTGGCGATAGTGAAACCGTTCCCAGAAATCGTACCCCTCCGCCAAATCCGCAAATGCCCGATAGAGCGGCTTGTTCCCGCCGCTGACCCGCATCTCAATCGCGCGGAATAGTGTGACGGCGGCAGAAAAATGTCCCCGATTGAAGACCTCGCCCCCCTCGCGGCGCGACACCGTCGCCGCGTCGTCCCAGGGATTGATCTGTGTCCATACTACCGGCTTTCCGTCCAGATCGAACGGCTCACCGTCCTGGCCTTCGCGAGCCGGAATGAGCGACACGATACGAGAACTCCACGGCAGCGCCGCGATGGTCAATGCGCCCGTCATGGCCGGCGTCGCCCCGGTCACATCGACGACCAGTTCGCCTGGTTGCACCTCCCAGGTCCGCAACAGATCGGGAAGCGACCGGGCGAGCGTCTGGTAGCAGCCGGCAAATTCGCCGGTCTCCGCGGTCACGATCCAGTCCCACCGCCTCGGCATCCGTTCGATCTTGGGCTGCACTGCCGACTCCACCGCCGCCTTGCCTGCTTCCGGCAGCACAAAACAGAGGGCGTCCGGCTTGAGCCGGTTGATTGAATAGACCGCCGCCGCGGTATCTTCGGTCAAGGCAATCACCAGCGCTTTGATCGGTTGATCGTGTGCCATTGCGCGCGGACTATACCATCGACTTCCCGATCGATCAATTCAGCATTCTCCAATCGCCCCTCTGCTTGACGGCCTCCTGAAACGAGCCTAGACTTTCGCTGAAGCCTTCCCTATCGCATCGTCGTATCGCATGTTTAACGAGGTCTCCTGATGCTCTGGTGGTATTGGGTACTGCTCGGTTTCTTGCTGCTTGGCATCGAAATGGTCACGCCAGGCGGTTTCTACATGCTCTTCTTTGGCCTGGCGGCATTGATTGTGGGCGGCCTGACCGGTGTAGGGTTCGCGCAGGCGGAATGGCTGCAGTGGCTCATGTTCTCCGGCCTGGCAATCCTGTCACTGCTGATGTTCCGAGGCTCCCTCTTGGCCTGGATGACCCGTCAGGACAGGAATCTGCCTCCCATGGATACCCTTGCGGGGGAACAGGCAACCCCGCTCGAAGACCTCGCAGCCGGCGCTACAGGCAAGGCAGAATTGCGCGGCACCGTCTGGACCGCTCACAATGCCGGCCTCACTCCGTTGCTGAAACACCAACGTTGCAGGGTCGATCGCGTCGAAGGGCTGACGCTGTGGATCATGGCAGAATGAAACGAAGCACATTGAGATCGGCTGGGAGGACACAACGATGACCGAAGGACTGTTCGTGGTGCTGATGCTGGCGTTGCTGGTGGTAATCGTCATCGGCAAAACCGCGGTGGTCGTACCCCAACAGAGCGCCTATGTCGTCGAACGACTCGGCAAGTATTCGACGACGCTGGATGCCGGGTTTCACATCCTCGTGCCCTTCATCGATCGCATCCGCTACAAACATTCGCTGAAAGAAGCCGCGATCGACATCCCGGAACAGGTCTGTATCACGCGCGACAACGTGCAGGTCTCGGTGGACGGCATCTTATACCTCAAGATCTTGGACCCTAAACGCGCATCCTATGGCATCAGTGACCACAATTTCGCGTTGCTCCAGCTCGCGCAAACCACGCTGCGAAGCGAGATCGGCAAGATCGAACTCGACCGGACGTTCGAGGAGCGGACCAATATCAACATCCAGGTGGTGAACGAGCTGGACAAGGCCTCGGAAGCCTGGGGAGCGAAAGTGTTGCGGTACGAGATCAAGAACATTACTCCGCCGAAAGACGTGTTGAACGCGATGGAGAAGCAAATGCGGGCGGAGCGAGAGAAACGCGCCGTGATTCTCACGTCTGAAGGCGAGCGCGACGCCGCGATCAATCAGGCCGAGGGCCAAAAGCAACAAGTCATCAAGGCGTCCGAAGCCAATAAACAGCAACAGATCAACGAAGCCGACGGCGCGGCCTCCGCCATCCTGGCCATCGCGCGGGCCACTGCCGAGGGATTGCGCACCGTCGCGGAATCGATCAAAGTCCCCGGAGGGCAAGAAGCCGTGCAGCTGCGCGTGGCCGAACAATACATCGACAAATTCGGCGAACTGGCCAAGTCGAGCAACACCCTCGTGCTTCCCGCCAGTGTAGCCGATGTCGGATCGATGCTGGCATTGGCGATGAACGCCATCAAGCAGACTGGAACATCCACTCCTGTGAAACCATGACCAGCCGGGCTGCGCCGTAGTTTGACACGATGCACTGCCTCGCCTAAAATCGCGCCCATGAAAGAATCGATCCTCGCGGCCTTTGCCGACAGCGCCATCGTCAAGCAACAATTCGCCCGCGAGCATGCCGACCGGATCGCCCAGGTGGCGACACTGATGGCGGCGGCATTTCGCGGCGGCTATAAAATCTTATTGTTCGGCAACGGCGGCAGCGCCACCGACGCGGCCCATATCGCAGCGGAATTTGTCGGACGGTACAAACGCGACCGCATCCCCTTGCCCGCGATCGCCTTGGCGACGGACATCGCCGCCATCACCTGCATCGCCAACGATTACGGTTACGACGAGTTGTTCGCGCGCCAAGTGCGGGCGCACGGACGGAAAGGCGACGTTGCCGTCGCCATCAGCACCAGCGGCAATTCGCCCAATGTATTGAAAGGCGCCGTAGCGGCCCGCGAATGCGGATTGACGACGATCGCCTGGACCGGCGCGAACGGCGGCAAACTGGCCGGACTCGTCGATTATCCGTTCGTCGTGCCGTCCACCGTCACCTCTCGGATTCAAGAAAGCCACATCACGCTGGGCCATATCCTGTGTGAACTGGTAGAGGAACAGCTCCTTGGCAAAACGTCCTGATCGGACTACACCCAAGCGTCCCCTGCCTGCGTTGATTCGACCGATCGACGTATCGGCTCTCAAGACCTATCCGCTTAAAAAACGCCATAGCCTGGTGCAAGTATCCAACTTTGCCGCTCCCTGGAAGGCTGGCGGATCGTTCACGAAATTCTGCGCCGGCTTGCCCGATATTCTGGCGGTGAAAACACTGCGGGCCGTAGCAAAGGCCATCGCACAGGCCCACCGAAGGGGCCGGCCTGTCATCGCCGGTCTCGGCGCGCACGTGATCAAAGTGGGCCTCGCCCCGATTGTGACGGACTTGATGGAGCGCGGCATCGTCACCGCCGTCGCGATGAACGGCGCCGGCATCATCCACGATTTTGAATTGGCCTTGATGGGCCACACTTCCGAAGAAGTCGACGCCGAAATCGACGACGGACGATTCGGCATGGCCGAAGAAACGGGGCGCATCCTGAACGAAGCCATCGGCCGTGGCGCCAAAGAGGGCGAAGGGCTCGGCGAGGCCATCGGCCGCCACATCGACGGGCATCCCGATCAGTTTCCGAACCGGGCCACGAGCATCTTGGCTGCCGGCGCGCGGCTCGGCCTGCCGGTGACGGTGCATGTCGCGCTGGGCACCGATATCATTCACATGCACCCGTCTGCCGATGGGGCCGCAATCGGCGCCACCTCGCTCCTCGATTTCAGGCGCCTGGCCGCCGTCGTGGCCGGCATGGATGGCGGCGTCTATCTGAACATCGGATCGGCCGTGATTCTCCCTGAAGTGTTTCTGAAAGCCCTGTCGTTGGGGCGAAATCTCGGCCATCCGCTCGCCAACATCACCACGGTCAATATGGATTTTCTCTCCCACTACCGGCCACAAACCAACGTGGTCCGGCGTCCCACCCAGAAGGGCGGCAAGGGCTATTCCTTGACGGGCCACCATGAAATCATGCTGCCGCTCCTCGCCGCTTCGGTACGGGAGGAGTTGGGGTGAAGCGGAATCCGGCCGCGCCGGCCGTTTCAATGACACTGTCTCCGGAAGAATTGCAGGCTCGATGGCGTGACTTGAATGGACGATATTTTGCGGGCCTGTTACCGCCGATCGCCATCGTCTGGAGCCGGCGCCTCACCTCATCGATCGGCATGTTCGCCAGCCGAGGCGGGCCACGCGCTCCCCAACCGGCCACCGAAGGCCATTGCCGCCGTGAGATTCGACTCTCTCTCCCGCTGTTAGAACGGCTCGCCGAACGAACGGCCTACGCGGAACAGGAACTCATGAATACTCTGGCCCATGAGATGATCCACCAGTGGCAGTTCGACGTGCTGAAACGGCGGCCCGATCACGGCATGGACTTTCTGCGGAAGAGGACAGAGATCAACCGCGCAGGCGACATCTCCGTCACCACCTACCATGCGCTGCAGAAAGAAGTGTTGGCCTTGTCACGCTTCGCGTGGCGTTGTGTGGACTGCGGACGGATCTATCGCCGGCAGCGGAAAACCATCGAACCGCGCCGGCATCAATGCGGCGGCTGCCGGGGCTCGTTACAGGAATTGCGTCTTTCGGACGTCACCCGTCAACCGTCAAGCGGCGCAGATGGGAAACCGGCATCCCACGACTCGGATAGACCGACGGGACAATTGACGCTGGAGTTTTCCTCCCCGGGCCAACGAAGTCGCTCCTGATCTTCGTCGCTCGTAGCTCGTGAAGCGTGAAGCGCGGGACAGAAAGAGAGTACGTCTTATCTGTGCTTGCGCGATACGAGATACGCTTCACGAACGACGAAAACCAGCGCGGCGCATCGACGATTGCAGTAGACACCTTGTGAATAAGGTCGCCGACAAGTGACTATGACGACGGTCCCCACACGCTGGCCACGCCAGATTCTCTTCGGCGACGTCGATGCGATGTTCGCATCGGCTGCCGTGGTGAAAGATCCAAGCCTTGCCGGCAAGCCGATCGCGGTCGGCGGCCCGCCTCCGCGCGG
>JAOUEB010000050.1 GCA_029858925.1 Nitrospira sp. | reverse complement strand
AAGCACCGTCAGTTCCGCTTGTGGAAAGAGCGACCGGATTCCGCGAAGGGCCGGCTCGCACATCACCGCGTCGCCGATCCAATTCGGGGCCCGCACCAGAAGCCGCTTGATCGATTCTCTACGCACGGGACTCCACTCCCCCATCGCCCAACACCAGCCGGCGCAGCCGCTCTTCCCCATGCACGACCTCCGCCCGCACGCGTAACGCCCACCAAAGATCGTCCGGCACAAGAAGAGACGAAAGCTTGCCTGCGTCCTTTTCGGTCGTCATCACAATGTCTGCCCTCGCCGACTGTGCATCGGCTCGAATCCGGCGGACATCGTCTCCATCATAGCGATAATGGTCCCGAAAGACCGTCTCGCCGACAACTTCGACCCCTACCGACATAGCGGACCGGCGAAACGACTCGCTGTTCCCGATGCCACTGACCAGCCACGTTCTTTTTCTTCGGCACCATTCCAGCGGCTTGTTCTCTTCCGTCAGCACTGACACACAGGACTCCGCCTTGAATACTATTTCGATCGAGTCATTGCACGGAAGACCGGCCGCCAGCAGCCGCCTATGAATAGCTTCTACCTCTTCCTTGGAGTCGGCCCTCGTGACCACCACCGCCGTCGCGCGCGCAAGACCCTGCAAAGGTTCGCGCAACCGGCCTGCAGGCGTCATCGCATCAAGCCCATCGGCATCGGTGGCATCGAGCAACACCACATCGATCTCTCGGCGAAGGGCAAGATGCTGAAACCCATCGTCCAATATCATGCAATCGACCGGATGCTGTGCCAGCACCCATCGGCCCAGCACCGCCCGATCGGTTCCAACCGCGACGATTGCATTTGGACATCGCCGCGCAATGAGAAATGGCTCGTCCCCCGCCTCTGACGGACCTGCCAGGATAGTTACGCCATTGGATACGAGCAGATGCGGGCCCCCGCTCGTCCGCTTATACCCGCGGCTTAAGACAGCCACACGCTGTCCCTTGGCCTGCAACCATTGCGTCAGGAGAATAACGATCGGTGTCTTGCCGGTTCCTCCCACCGTGAGATTGCCCACGCTCACCACCCGGCAGGGCAGCCGTGACGAGGAACACCAGCCGCGGCGATACGACCAATACCGCAACCGGACGATGAGGCCATACAGGAACGCCGGCCCGGAGAGCCACTTCCGAACCGGCTGTCCGGGCTGTAAGAACGCCATGTTAGTCCGCGCTGCTCATATCAGTTTGTCGCAGAGTTATTCGAACATTCGTATCTCGTGAAGCGTATCTCGTATCTCGCAAACAAAGATGGCTCCCCTCCCCCTGTCATGCGCTTCACGCTTCACGAGATACGCTTCACGAACAGCGCGGGGGCCAGACACGTTTCGATCAGATCCAGGCTTCGCCGTAAGGCGCCTTGATTGTCCACGACGACCCGTTTGGCAGCCTGACCCACTGCGTCACAGACATTCTGATCGGCCAGCCATTCATTCACATGCCGAACCAAGTCCTCGACACCTGTGACTCGTCTGCCTCCCCCTGCCTCATCCAACAACGCCGCCGTTTCGGCACAGTGGTCGGTGTAGGGGCCAAACAACACGGGCGTTCCCCAGACCGCCGGTTCCAGCACATTGTGTCCGCCCACTGGAACCAGTGTCCCTCCCACAAAGGCCACGACGGCCTCTCGATAGGCACGGGCCAATTCCCCTCTCGTATCCAAAATGATGATCCGTGGGCCGCCCGCCGTTTCGCCGATCCGGCTCTTGCGCTGCGCGGTGAATCCGGCTGCGCGGATCATCGCCTCAACCTGATCCACCCGTTCGATATGCCGTGGCGCCAGCATCAGCACCGCCGAAGGATGCGCCTTCACAATTTGACCATAGGCCGAGACCAGCAACTCCTCTTCACCGGGATGGGTGCTCCCGGCCAAAATCAACCGCTCCTGCCCAACTAATCCCAAGCTCCGGCGCAGGGACGATTCACCGCCCATGTCCGGCAGAGGCTGATCGAATTTAATATTGCCGGTCGTATGTGCGACATCCGGATTTGCGCCCAACGCCACGATACGCTGCCGGTCTCGTTCGGATTGCATCAAGCACAGGCTGATGGATCGAAGAACAGACCGATACAAGGCGCGGATGCCTATCACATCTTGGCGGCGAAATGAGCGAGAAGACAGCCGTCCGTTTACGAGAATCGCCGGGACCTGGCGGTCGCGCAACGTCCAGAGCAGATTGGGCCACAACTCGGTCTCGACGAACAGATAGAGCGCGGGGCGCAACCGGTCGATCATGCCTGCAACCACCCAAGGGAAATCAAGCGGCGCATACCGATGCTCGGCCACCCCGGCCAGCCGTTGCTCGACCGCTTCACGGCCTGTTTCAGTGACGGTCGTCACGATGTATCGATACTCGGGGTGGCGTCCATGCAGCGCCTTCACCAGCGGCGCCGCAGCCACCGCTTCTCCGAGCGACACGGCATGAACCCAGATGACTGGTTTACTGGGTCTGTCTGGTCTATCTTGTCCGTCTGGTCGACGAGATAGACCGAATAGACCAGAAAGACTAGACAGACCATCTTCGAGCCCCAGCCTCTGCGCCAGCCCTGGACGGCAACGAGGCTTGGCCAACAGCACACACACGATGACGGGAGCGACAAGGATCAACCCGATGTTATAGAGCAGCTTCCACATGATGACGAAGTTAGACGTGACAAGTAAAAGGTGAAACGTCCCGCTTAATTCCTGAGCATCTTACGTTTCACGTCTCACTTTTCACGCTTCACGTCTGCCTCCGCCTGATCGGTCAGCCGATTGAGGACCGTCTCAAGCTCCAGGCGGGACGCTTCAAGTGCCGCGTCGTCCGCTTCACGAGGAACCCAGAGCGGGCTCCCATAGAGGAACAAGCCACGGGAAAAGGGATACGGGACCATATAGCGATCCCAGCTCGCGAAGAGTTTTTTTTTGAGCAGGCGAAGGCCAGCGGCACAATCGGAAGGCCTGTCGCCTTCGCCAGCTGGACAACGCCGAGCTTGGCGACGTGGCGCGGGCCCTTGGGACCGTCCGGGGTCACCACCACATCCTTGCCGGACCGGCCCAACTTGATCAGCGCACGAAGGGCAGCGGCTCCGCCGCGCGTGCTCGACCCACGCACCGCCTCATGACCGAACCGCGCGATGATGCGCGCGATGATTTCTCCGTCGCCATGCTGGCTGATCAACACATGGGAGCCTGTGCCGCGGTACCCAATCGGGATCATCAACTGTTGAGCGTGCCAAAAGGCAAGAATAATATGGCGCCCTTCCCGATACAACGCATCGACCGCCTCATGCCCGCGCGTCTCACGGGGCATCGATCCCGCGACCCCGCGAATGAGTGCCGCTGCCACAGGCGGCAGCAGGGAACATTTCACCCATTGCTCAACGCGCTTCTTCAAACTCTTCTTGTTCCGGATCTCAGCACTCAGCACTCAGCACCTCTGCACTCTTTACGCACTGGTCACATCCTGAAATTGCATGGCATGGAGGCGTTGATACACCCCGCCCCGCCGAAGCAGTTCCTCATGCGACCCCACCTCCGCAATCGTTCCACGGTCCAAGACCACGATGCGATCCGCATTTTGAATGGTGGACAGCCGATGCGCAATCACCAGCGTCGTCCGGTTCTTCATGAGATTCGTCAAAGCCAATTGCACGATGCGTTCGGATTCCGTGTCCAACGCCGATGTGGCCTCGTCCAAGATCAACAAAGGCGGATCGCGAAGAATAGCGCGGGCGATCGCCAGTCGTTGCCGTTCGCCTCCCGACAATTTCACACCGCGCTCCCCGATGACCGTCTCGTACCCCTCTGGCATGCGAAGGATAAAGTCATGGGCGTAAGCGGCCTTGGCCGCCTGTTCGATATCGGATTGGCTTGCTCCCGTCTGACCAAACGCAATGTTGCGGCTGATCGTATCGTCGAACAACACCACTTCCTGCGACACAATCCCGATATGGGTTCTCAGCGACTGCAATGTGTACGACGCGAGCGGGAGGCTGTCCAACAGAATCCGCCCCGTCGTGGGTTCGTAGAACCGCGGCAACAAACTGACCAACGTGGTTTTCCCGCCCCCGCTGCTCCCCACCAGCGCCACGGCCTCGCCGGACTTGATTGAGAGATCGATGCCGGTCAACGCCGGCACGGTCTGACTGTCGTAACGCAACGAGACGCCTTGAAATTCGACCCCCTGCCGAATTCCCGTCAAGGCAACGGTGCCGTGATCCTTGGATTGCTCCGTCTCAAGATCCATCACATCATAAACACGTTCGGCTGCGGCCAGCGCCTGTTGAATGATGTTATTGGCCCCCGCCAGTTTACGGATCGGCGTATAGGCCATGAACATGGCTGCCATGAATGAAAATAACGAGCCGGGCGTCATGACCTCATGGATGACGAGATACCCGCCATACCAAATGATCCCTGCCACCCCAATGACACCGATGACCTCCATGTGCGACGACCCGATCGACCAGACTTGATTGGATTTCAGCGTGGTTGCCAGGAAGGCCCGGTTGTAGGCTTTGAAGCGTTCGGCTTCCGCCTCTTCCCGCCCAAACGCCTTCACCATTCTGATGCCGGCCAACGTCTCTTGAAGCGTGGAGGACATATCGCCCATCCGCTCCTGCCCGCTCGTGGCCAGCTTCCGCAATCGCTTCCCCACACGCACCATCGTCAGCGCCGACAGCGGGATGACGATCGCCGACAGACCCGCCAGCTTCCAATTCTGATAGACAATCACTCCCACCATGGCCAGAAACGTCAGCGCGTTCTGAAAAATATCTTTCAGCACATTCGACGCGGCGCTGGCCATCAACCCGACATCATTCACCACCCGCGAGACCAAACGGCCCGACGTATTCACATCGTGAAACCCGACCGGCATCCGGATCAGGTGTTGAAACAATTCCTGCCTGATATCGGCGATGACCCGATTGGTCACATACGCCATCAAATACCCGACACCGTAGCTGAGCACCGCCTTCAGGACCGCGACGCCCAAGAGAGCCAGCGGCAGGATCAGCAACAGCTCTTCGTTTTTCTCGATGAAAATGCCGTCCAGTACGGGCTTCACCATCCAGGCATAGACCGCCGACAACAGCGCCACGAGGCCCGAGCAGGCGAACGCCGCGACGAATCGCGTCCGATAGGGACGGACATACCGCAGGAGACGCTTGAATCGATCTATCCCCGACATGCCGCCAACACCATTTCCGCCGCCCGAATAGACGCGCCTGGTTCGCCCAGCGACGCGCGCACCTTTGCCATGCTGCGTTTCATTTCATCATAGACCGAACGATCGTCCAAAATTCGAATGGCTTCTTCGTACAACCGCTGCCCCGTCGCGTCACGCTGGACCAACTCCGGCGCCACCATCCGTCCCGCCACCAGATTCACCAGCCCAATCCACTTGACGCGGATGAAGAAACTCGCGATCCAAAATTCCCATGCCGTCGTTCGATAACACAACACCAGGGGAGTGCCCACCACCGCTGCTTGCAGCGTGGCAGTGCCTGATGCCACCAGCGCCAGATCCGAGACGGCCAGCACCTCGCTGGCCTGTTCTTTCACGACGGTCACCGGGACGCTGCTCTCCCGCAAAAGCGGTTGCAGCAGATTATCCTGAATTGTCGAGGCCTGTGCCAGAATAAACTTCGTTTCCGGATTCCGACGCACTAATTGCTCCGCTGCCTCCAGCAATATGGGCAAGAGCATCTGTATCTCCCGTCTCCGGCTTCCCGGCAACAGCGCAATCACACGTCCTTCCAATGGAAGCCCGAACCGCACGCGAAGACTCCCCCGATCGTATCGAGGAGCCACCGCATCCAGGATGGGATGGCCGACGAAACTACAGGGCACCCCCGCTTCGTCATACAGGGCTTTCTCGAACGGCAGGATCACCAGGACATGATCCACTCGTTGTTTAATCCAGTGCATCCGTCCGGGCCGCCAGGCCCAAATCTGCGGCGCGATATAATAGAACACGCGCAATCCGGCCGCCTTCGCGAAGTAGGCGTAGCGGAGATTCAAACCCGGATGATCGATAAACACGACCGCATCCCACGGTTCGGATCGGAACAGGCGCCGCATGAAGAGAAACCGATACAGCAGTGAGACCAGTGCCAGGGGGCCGATCATCCCGATGACGTCGAACCGTCCGATTGCCTGCACTAACTGCACGCCGGCCGCCTCCATGGCCGTCCCACCGATGCCGACCAGCGACACGGATGGATCGCGCGCTTTCAGCGCCTTGGCAAGATTGGCTCCGTGAAGGTCGCCGGAAGCCTCGCCGGTTACAATGAGAATGCGCGGCATGGCATCACAACAGGATAGCGGTTGTCGGGACACTTCGTCGCTCGTGAAGCGTGAAGCGTGAAGCGCAGAATGGAAAGAGTCTGCTTGCATCTTGGCTTGCGAGATACGAGATACGCTTCACGAGACACGGCTCCCTGCGATTTCGCGACGAACTGTCATGAAGACTGCGGGCCGGCGGGAGAAGGTTCGAGGGCGCGCTCCAGGCTCCTTCGTCCCTCTACCCCGTTGCCCCTTGTTCCGCGTTGCGCTGCACAAACGAATCGATGGCGGCCAATATTTGATGGGCGACCGTGAGCGCAGCCGCTCCGTCTTCGCCGGACACCACCGGGGACGAGCCCGTCTGGATTGAGCGCAGGAATGACGCGATTTGGAGCTTCAGCGGCTCCTCATCGTTTCCTTTGCACTCTTCGATCGTAAACCCCGGCTTGTCCCCCGGACTCCCGGATCGGCGCCCAACGATTCCCTTGCGGGATTGGAAATCGATCGACACATAGCTGTCCTGCTGAAAGACCCGCAGCCGGCGCATCTTGGTGAGAGAAACCCGGCTGGCGGTCAAATTGGCGACGCAGCCGCTTTGAAATTGGATGCGCGCGTTGGCGATATCGATCGTCGATGACAGCACCGGCACACCGGCAGCCCGCACCTCTTCAACCGGACCGGGCTTGAAGGACAACACCAGATCAAGATCGTGAATCATCAAGTCCAGCACGACATCGACGTCGGTTCCACGCTCGCTGTACGTCCCCATCCGATGGCCTTCGATAAACGCCGGCCGCCGAATGTGCGTCCGCATCGTCTGCATGATGGGATTGAATCGTTCGCTGTGGCCGACCTGCAACCGGCGCCCCTTGGCCTTGGCCAGCTCGACAAGTTCACGAGCCTCGGCAGGCCTCACGGCGATCGGCTTCTCGACCAGAACGTGCTTGCCCGCTTCAAGACAAGCTTTCGCCACGGCATAATGCCCCGAGGTGGGCACGGCCACGCTGACCACATCGACGGCCTTTAGGAGATCCGACAGGCTCTCGAACGATTGCGCGCCATGCCGCTCGGCAATGATTCCGGCCCGTCCACGATCCTGGTCCGTCACGCCGATGAGCGTCGACTCGGGCAATTCGGCATACAGCCTCGCATGGTGCTGTCCCAAATGCCCGACACCCACGACTCCGGCACGAAGTGTTTTCATAAGATTGTGATGCCCGACGAGCGCCGAGCGGGAAACGCAGGACGCGCGGGATATAGGCGAACGTCCGCTTCCCAAGTCTCACTCGTCCCGCATGTCTCGCCCGTCGCGCAACCCCTCACTCGTCTCGTGTGATTCCAATCACGGCGATCCCCGCCCGTTCCGCCAAACTGATGAGCTGTTCCCGATCCAGCATCACCGTCCGGCCCGCTTCCACCGCCAGCACAGCAGC
>JAOUEB010000049.1 GCA_029858925.1 Nitrospira sp. | reverse complement strand
ACGATTCAGCGCGAGGAGTTTCAGCGGCTCGGTGTACTCGGCGAATGGCAGCAGCCCTATCGGACGATGACGCCGGCCTACGAAGCGGCGATCATTCGAGAGTTTGGCAAATTCATCGAGCGCGGCGGCGTGTACAAAGGTCTGAAGCCAGTGCTCTGGTGCACCCAGGATCAAACCGCGCTGGCTGAAGCCGAAGTCGAGTACGACAACCATGCGTCGCCGTCGATCTATGTGAAGTTTCCAGTCGTCACATCGCCGACGGCGCTCAGCAGCGCCTTCCCTGGCATCCCGTTTCCGGACGGAATCACTTTGATCTCCGTCGTCATTTGGACGACGACACCATGGACTCTCCCGGCCAATCAAGCCGTCTGTCTCCATGGCGATTTCGACTACGCCTTTGTCCAGGTCGGCCAGGAACTCTTGATCGTGGCCGAGAAACTTTTGGAGAGCGTGGCGAAAGCCTGCGGCATTGAGGAATATCGTGTGGTGGGAGTCAAGAAAGGCGGAGCCGGCTTCGAGGGGTTGGAAACGCAGCGTCCTCTCTCAACCGGTCTATCGCCGATTCTACTCGGCGATTTCGTGACGCTCGATCAGGGTACCGGCTGTGTCCATATCGCGCCGGGCCACGGCATGGAAGACTACATTCTTGTGCTCAATCACAATGCCAAGGCCTCGCCTGGCGAGCGGCTGGAGATTCTTGCGCCGGTCGACAACGGCGGGCGGTTTACAGAGAACGTAAAGGAATTTGCCGGCCAGCATGTGTTCAAGGCCAATCCGAAAATTGTGGAGTATCTGCAGGGCAATGGGCGCTTGCTCGGCCATGGATCGCTGAGCCACTCATACCCGCATTGCTGGCGATGCAAGAGTCCCGTGATTTTCCGCGCCACGGAGCAGTGGTTTGTGTCGATGGAGACGAACGAGCTTCGCCGGGAGGCGCTGGCGGAAATCGAGCGGGTCCGGTGGATACCGGCCTATGGCCGGGACCGGATCAACGGCATGATCGAAAACAGGCCGGACTGGTGTCTCTCCCGCCAGCGTGTCTGGGGCGTGCCGATCCCGGGCTTCACCTGTGTCGGGTGCCGCAAGGTATTGGCTGATCCGAACATCATCGAATACCTTGCCGGACTCATCGAGGTGAAGGGAGCGGATGTGTGGTTCGAGCGATCGGCGGCCGAACTTCTTCCTTCTGGAACGGCCTGCTCCGCGTGCGGCGGGACTGCATTTGAAAAAGAGCGGGACATTCTCGATGTCTGGTTCGAATCCGGGGTGAGTTATGCAGCGGTGCTGAAGCCGAGAAAGTGGTGGCCGGCCGATCTCTATCTCGAAGGCTCCGACCAACATCGAGGCTGGTTCCACAGCGCGCTGCTGGCCGGCGTGACGACGGACCGGCGCGCGCCCTACAAGGCGGTACTGACTCATGGATTCGTTGTGGATGGTCAAGGCAAGAAGATGTCCAAGTCGGCCGGCAATGTGGTGGCGCCGCAGGATGTCATCAAACAGTCCGGTGCCGAAATTCTCCGGCTCTGGGTCGCCGCGCAGGACTATCGGGAGGATCTCCGTATCTCGCCGGAGATTCTCAATCACCTGATCGAGGCCTATCGGAAGATCCGCAATACGTGCCGGTTCTTGCTGAGTAATCTCTACGATTTCGATCCGGCGAAGCACCGGGTGCCCTATGCCCAATTGCCCGAACTCGATCGCTGGGCGCTGATGCGTCTGGGAGAACTGATCCCGCGCGTGCGAAGCGGGTACGAGGAGTTTGAGTTTCATGCGATCTTTCACGCGTTGAACAATTTCTGCTCGGTGGATCTCAGCGCCGTGTATCTCGACATTTTGAAAGACCGGCTCTATACGTTCCGGGCCGATTCTCTGTTGCGACGCGGCTCGCAGACCGTCTTGTTCGATATCGTGACCACGCTGACGAAACTCATGGCACCGGTGTTGAGCTTTACCGCCGAAGAAATCTGGCGAACGCTCTCGACTCAAATGCCCGATCTTTCGGCGGCCCCGAGCGTGCACTTGGCGGCATTCCCGGAAGTCGATCCGTCATGGTACGATGCTCAGCTTGCCGAGCGATGGGAACGCCTACTGGCGCATCGCAGCCGGGTGCAGGGTGTATTGGAAGAAAGTCGGCGGGAGAAGACGATCGGTTCTTCGCTCGAAGCCCATGTGCACATCGAGGCCGATGCCGACCACTTTCAATTTCTGAAATCGCATGAACAGGATCTCGGCTCGCTCTTCATAGTATCGAGGGTGACGCTGGCGCAAAGCGCCGGTGGGCAGGAACCGATTCGGGTGACAGTCGCGAAATCACAGGCTGGAAAGTGCGAGCGCTGCTGGAACTACCGGGAGGCCGTGGGCACGGATGCTGCGCACCCGACGCTGTGCGACCGGTGTCTGGAGGCTATTCGTTGAACGGCTCGCCGCTCCACAATTTCTTGTTGGCCGGTCTTACCGGCATCGTCATTGCGGTGGATCAGGTTACCAAGCTGTACATCATGCAGACGATGCGTTTGCATGAATCCATTCCCATCATCGAGAACTACTTCAGTTTGACCTACATCAGGAATCCTGGGGCGGCGTTCGGCCTCCTGGCCGGCAGCAGCAATACGTTTCGCATGGTCTTTTTCGGACTCACGTCGCTGTTTGCGCTGGGGTTGCTGGGGACCATCCTTGTGCGGATGCCGGCGCGCGATGTGATGGGACGCCTAAGCGTGGCGGGGATTTTAGGCGGCGCGATCGGAAACTTGATCGACCGGATGCGGTACGGGGAAGTGATCGACTTTCTCGATGTCTATATCGAGCAGTACCATTGGCCGGCGTTCAACGTGGCGGATTCGGCCATTACCGTCGGTGTGATTTTTCTGATCGTCCATTTTGCGTTCGAGAAGAAAGACGATCCTCCGCTCGCCTCGGAAACGACCGCAGCACCCTGAGGCGTGAAGCGTATCTCGTGAAGCGTGACGCGCAGGACGGAGTCCATTTCTTTGTTTGCGAGATACGAGATACGCTTCACGAGGGACGCGTGTCGAGTGAGATTTTGCGACGAACAGTCATGAATAATGCGGGCTAAAAATTTCCCCGCGTGGCCGCGGGCAATTAGGCCGGCATCGGCACGATAAATCCGCCCTTCTCCTTTACCTGCTTCTGCTGTTCCGGCGAAAACATGACAAGCGGCTCGCTGTGGCAGAATTGGCATTCCTTCGTGGTAACCGACGTATCCGGCTCACCGATGCCGACCAGATACTCCTTGGCCAGTTTCAACGCAGTCGCTTCGTCCGTGGTCATCACGTCGAAGTGAATGCGGCCTTTTGTGCCGATTACCCAGGTATCGTACACACGAATCGTATCTGCAGCCATGCCGGGCACTCCTTTCATTTGACGGCCAAAAAGACGGCGACTCCGAGGATAATACGGTAGTACGCAAAGACGCGCAAGGTGTGCCGCTGGATGTACGTCAGGAAGGCGGCGATTACGGCCCATGCGACGAGGAACGAGACGACCATGCCGATGCCAAGCGCCAGAAAATCTTGCTCGGTAAACGTCGCCCTGGCTTTCCAGGTTTCATAGACTGTCGCGGCAATGATGGTCGGGAGGGCCAGGAAGAACGAATATTCCGTCGCCACTTTCCGGTCAAGGCCTGCCAGCAGGCCGCCGATGATGGTCGAGCCGGAGCGGGACATGCCGGGGATCAGAGAGGCGCATTGTGCCAGGCCGATCCAGAACGCCTGCATCGGTGACACCTGATCGAGGCTCATCGCCCGGCTGGTTCGTGAGGTCGCTTCGACGGCAAGGATGATGATCCCGCCCAGGATGCACGTTGTGGCAACAGTGTGAGGAGTGAACAAGTGGGATTTGATCCAGCCATGCGCCGTCACACCGACCAAGGCGGCGGGCAAGAAAGCAATGCCTAGGCCCAGCATGAACCATAGATTGGGATGGAGCTGCATGGATGCTTTGAGGCCTGCTGTCCAAGTCGGATGCTGCCCGTCTTGCAGAAAAGATCGAAACCCCGCCTGCTCTTGCCAGGCGCCTGAGACGAGCCGTCCGATTTTCTCCCGTTCGAAGACGATTACAGCCAGGATTGCCCCCAGCTGAATCGAGATTTCCGCATTCGACGCTACGTCGCCGGTGAAGCCGAGAGCATGACCGACCAGAATGAGATGTCCGGTGGATGAGACAGGCAGGAATTCCGTCAAGCCTTCCACGATGCCAAGGATGACGGCAAGGATAGGTCCCCATTCGTTCACGAGTGCGCCTTTGGGTTAGGATGGATGAGCATACGGCTGACCGGTTGACGAGCGATCATCACAGAGCGATCCTATTCCGTCAAGCGCAGGATTGAATGACGCGGCGGGTTTCAGCAAGGGGCGGCAAGAGCAAATGTATTGACAAAGGCCGGATGTTGTCATACACACAGCAAGAGGAGTGAAGCAGGCGGACCTGGCGTCGCGGGGAACATGAATCTGAAATTATCAAGTAAGATACTATTGATGCGCAAGTAAGCGCATTCACTGAGCATGTGAGGAAGGGGAGGATCATATGAGACGGGAGTGGATGGCGGTCATGGTGGTCGGTGCGATGCTGATGTCGGGATGTGTGACCAGCTCGCAGTATCAAGAGGCGTTGACGGATGCCGATAATGCCAGAGAGGAATTGGAGAAGGTCCGTCAACAGAAGAGCGCTATGGAGCAGCAGATTCGCACGTTGAAAGAGCTGAACGTGAAGTTCAGCAATGAAGCGATCGCGGCCCGCGATGAGCTGCAGCGAATCGAACATGGCCGAGACAAGGAGCGGGGGACGGTCGAAGGGCGGACGAAAGAGCTGGAAGAAAAAGTCAAGGCGCTGTCGGCTCAGAACCGAAATGTGCGGCAGGAATATCAGGACGTCAAACGCCACAATGAAACGCTGAAGTCGCTGGTGGCGCGGTATCAAAAGGAACTCAAAGACCGGTCGCGCTCGGCTTCGGCGGTGTTGACGCCCCCGGCGGCTGAATCGCCGGCCCAAGCTCCATCCGTTGCGCCGCCGGCTCCGGCTTCGACTCCCGGATCCGCGTCGATGAACATCAACAAGGTGTCGGCGAGCGATCTGGTGCTGTTTCTGGGATTGAAGCAGGAAGAGGCCGATCGTATTGTGAGCAACCGTCCCTATCGTGTGAAGGGAGAGTTGGTGGCCAAAAACGTCGTCTCCAAGGAGACGTTCGACTTGATCAAAGACCGCATCTCCGTCAGCCAATAGATCGTACGGATCACGTTCCAGTGATCTGAAAGGGCCGCTCTCTTCTCAGGGGGCGGCCCTTTTTCTTGGCTCTCGATGACACCGATAAAGGGCTGTGTGAGATCTTCCTCCTAGTCTCTCGATACTCGTGATGTCCCGAAGGCGAGAATCCTTTCGCGGAGCGCGGCCAGTATCTGATGTCGGTCCATCGCTCGTGGAGATTATTGGCGCTGTTGGGTCACAATGTCGCCCAGCGAGCGGAAGCCGAGACCGAGCCCTCGGCAGACTTCAACCTGACGGTCGAACCGATTGCTCGTGCGGATCATGTTCCACATCTTGCCGAGCCCCACACGCCCCCAGGCGGCAAGGTGAAAAACGGACAGGGGATAGTCCGTGCCAAAGAGGAGGCGGTCGTGAATGCCCGGATAATGGCGCAGGTGTAGCAGCATGCGGAGCCGATTCGGCAATGTCAGCGCGGAAATGTCCGCGTAGAAATTCGGATAGCGCTTCGTGAATTCGTGGAATGTGGGGATGAATTTTTCATAGAGCATCAGGCCGTAGCTGCAAGCATGGGCGGCAATGACGGTGGCGCCTTCATCGAGCGCGGTTTGGAGCCGATCGGGATCTCCAACCGATTGGTCCTTGCCGATCAGGCTGAATTCGTAGCCGACGTGGCTCAGGAACGGAAGCTTCCGTTCAGCCAGCGCGCGATAGAAGGGAATGTACTTGCGGGCGGCAGGGTTGAATTGTTGCGCGTTGGGGAGGACTTTCACGAGGACGGCGCCGGCCTCGGCGACACGATGGACCTCTTCGACCGCATCGCTCCGTTGCGGATTGATCGAGACGCCCGCGAGCAATTCGCTCGGATGGGCCTGCGCGGTCTTCAGCACGTAGTCGTTGCTGATGAGGAAGTCCGTATGCTGCTGGAGGAGTCTGCCGTTGCCGTCATAGACGCCGTCCATGCCGAGGAGTACGGCTTGCCGCACATGACGTGATCCTCGTAATTCGCCGAGCAGATCGTCCAGATATTTCTGATTCGCTTCACGCGGTGTGTCCAGCGAGAGCCGATGTTTCCACAGTAAATACCGAAACAGCGGACTCTTGAGCATCTTGGGCGAGATGTAGCAGCCGTTGTCGCCGTCCGGCAGGGCAGCGAGATGAACGTGGCAGTCGATCAGGGATTTCGGGGCCGTATCTCGTGAAGCGTCGCTCGTGAAGCGTTGTCGGGGAAGGTTCATCAGTTAGCACCTGGCACTCGTTATCGTCGTTTGTCTCTCACCTAAAGTCCGAGACGATTCACGAGATACGTTTCACGCTTCACGCGAAGAGAGCCGTTCCATCGCGATCTGTTTCACTCCGCGCAGGTCGAGTTTTCCGGTGCCGAGCACCGGGAGGGTCTCGACTTTGACGAATTGGTTTCGGCCAGGGATGAACAGATTCGGCAATCCCTGCTCCGCAAGCTTGCTCAGAATATCCGGGAGGCGGGATTCGTCGAGCGTATGTAAGACCGCGAGGCGTTCACCCTTCCTTTCGTCAGGAATGCCGGTCACGGCGAATACCTTCATGTCGGATCCGGCCGCTTGTTGCAGCGCCTCCTCGACCTTGCCGTGGGGGACCATTTCGCCGCCGATCTTCGAGAAGCGCGAGAGCCGGTCGGTGATCGTCAAGAACCCGTCGTCATCCAACTTCGCAATGTCGCCTGTGATGTACCACCCATCGCGGATGACGGAGGCCGTCAGGTCCTCGCGTCCCAGATACCCCTTCATGACGTTGGGACCTTTCACCAGCAGCATGCCAGGAGTGTCGGGGGGCAACGGGGCGAAACTGTCGGGATCAACAATCTGCACGGACACGCCCGGCAGTGGTTGACCGACTGTGCCTCTCCGCGAAGCCGGTTGGAAGAATCCGGCAGCCCGAAAGTCGGGACAGTTCACGGCGATGACGGGGGCACATTCGGTGACACCGTACCCTTCGACCGGTGCGATGCCAAAGTGATCTTCAAAGGCCTGCGCGAGCCTGGCCGGAAGCTTCTCAGCCCCCGTCAGCACCACGCGCAGGGAGCTGAATTGTTCCGGGGTGCAGCGGCGCTGATAGAGTTGGAGAAACGTGGGGGTCGTGACCAGGAAGGTGATGCGATAGCGCCGGACCAGATCGCCGATGGCAGTCGGATCCAGGGGCGAGGGATGAAAGATGATGCTCTGCCCGTTCAATGTCACCAACCAGAAGACGAGATAGCCGAACGAATGGAAGAATGGCAGGATGCCGAGTACTCGCTCGTCCTGGTAGAGATGGAGGACCTGGCTGGCCCCTTGCACATTGGCGTCGACGTTGAAATGGGAGAGCATCACGCCCTTGGGTTCCCCGGTGCTGCCGCTGCTGAAAATGATGGTGGCCACATCGTCCATCGTCAGAGGGACGGTTTGTCCGCAGGCCCGTTCGATCACCCTGGCAGGGGCGAAGAGGGCCAGGAGAGCAGCGACAAGCTTCTGCCTCGCGTCGATGGTGCGGGCAATGTCCTCCAGCCATAGGATCGAGGACCCATCCGGCA
>JAOUEB010000048.1 GCA_029858925.1 Nitrospira sp. | reverse complement strand
TGTGCAATGCTGTTGAACATGGCACGCTCGCGATATCCTTTCGGACGAAGCAGCAGGCCTTGGCAGAAGGGTGGTACGACGAAGTACTCAGGCAGCGGCTGATCGACCCCTGTTATAAGGATCGTCAGGTTACCGTCCAGGTGTGTCAGGAGTGGGATGCCAAGCGCGTGACCTATCGCATTACCGACGAAGGGACCGGCTTCATGTGGCGCCGGCTTCTCACTCACTCTCCCCACACAGGCAATCCCAGAGCCGTCAACGGGCGAGGGATTTTTTTGGCTCGACGCTTGTTCCCCAGCCTGACGTATAACGAGCGGGGCAATGAAGCGATAATCACCGTATCTCTCGCCTAACCGCCTGGTCGTGGCCGCTCTGACTCGTGGTCGGGCACGTGCTCATCAAGTGGGGAGCGCCCGCTGAGCGGGAAGGCCGGTGGCATCGGTGTCCGAGGGATATCCGGCTGCCCATCCCACATTCTTCAGTGTTCCAGCGTGAAGCGCACGGCGCGGTGGACGTCTTCGACCTTGAAAGGTTTCTGGAGTATCTGGCGCGCGCCGAAGAGTTTGGCGACGTTCAAAAAATTCTGATTATCGGTGGCCCCCGTCATGGCAATGACCCTGGCATCCAGAAATTCACGTGTCAGCGCCAGGGTCACCTCCATGCCGTCTCGTTCCGGCATGAGAATATCAGTGATGACGATGTCGTCCGGTGCTTCACGATAGAGTGTGAGGGCGATGTCGCCATTTACGGCTTCGCGGATCTGATGACCGTCTTCTTGCAGAATCCTGCGCAACAGGGTCCGTATCGATGCGTCGTCGTCAACGATGAGGATTGAAGCCATCCCTCTCCCTCTGGTTCTGTATATGTTGTAGAAAGATAGCGGCATCTCTGGAGGACGAATAGCCCTCCAACGAGTTACCGCGAAAGAGGGGGTATGGGATGATCTGCCGGAATTCGCGAGACCGTCCAGCGGCTTATCGGAACGATTATGCGAGCCCGCGTTGTCTCTCGCCACAAGTAGGCAGGTCGGATCAAGCCGTCGTCGCAGTCTCTTGCTTGTTCCAACGGGATGATTCCCTTCTGTCTCGGGAAGGAATAAGCTGAAGGGATGTCTGTTTACAGTTCGTCCGATCCTTTGATGTGGATCCGGCGTATTCTCTACACGTCTCTTGGCATTCTCGGAGCCGGGGTGGCAGGTCTTGTGGTCTACGGATTCATCCTCTCGATGAGCCTGGTGTTGCCAAAGAGCGATGAACATCCTCCGTTGTTGATCTATGGTGCGCCGTTCTTTCTGGAGTCTGGGTTGTCGGTGAAACAGTCCGGGTTGCTGGATCGGTTACATCGGCTGGAATACCGCCGAGTCCATAGCGCGCCGAAGGGCGCCGGCGAATATCTCCTCACGGACGAATCGATCGATCTTTTTCTGCATGCCCAGGAAGAGAACCATCTTCCGGCCAGAGCCGTCCGGTTGAGACTGGCGGACGGCATGGTGAGTGATGTGCTGTCGCTGCCGGATGAACAACCGGCCTCGTGGGTGGCGCTCGAACCGGCGGTCATCAGCGGAATGCGCGCCGGATCCAAACAGGTCCGGGAGTGGATTCCACTGAGCCGCATTCCGCCGATGTTGGTTCAGACGTTGTTAGCCATCGAAGATCGTCGCTTCTTTTCCCACTACGGGATCGATCCCATCGCCGTTGGCCGGGCGCTCTGGATCAACGTGACCCGCGGCGCCGTCGTGCAGGGCGGGAGCACACTCACGCAACAGTTGGCCAAGAACCTCTACTACTCGCCGCAGCGGACCATACGCCGCAAACTGCAAGAGGTAATGGCGGCTGTCGTCCTGGAGTTTAAGTATCGGAAGGAAGACATTCTCGAAAGCTACCTCAACGAAATCTATCTGGGCCAAGCCGGATCCGTGTCCATTTATGGTGTCGGGGAGGCGGCCCATCGATACTTCGGCAAAGGCCTCGATGAATTGTCGGTTGACGAAGTGGCGCTGATCGTCGGAATGATCAAGGGGCCCAACACCTACTCGCCGGTGAAACATATCGAGCACGCGACAGAGCGCAGGAACGTGGTACTTCGTCGTCTCCGGGACCAGGGGCTCGTGACGGAGCCAGCCTGGGCTCAGGCGGTGAATCGACCGGTGCGGGTAGTCTTGACCCAGGATGCGCTGAGCGATGCGCCGCATTTCGTCGACTATCTGCTCCGGCAGGTCGAGGAAGGGGCCGGCATGGGCATCCCGGAGGGAGCCAGGATTTTTTCGACGCTCGATCCGTGGATCCAGCAACTCGCCGCGCAGTCATTGCAGCGGGGATTGTCCAATCTGGAAACGGCCTATCCACAGCTCAAAGGGGGGGAGTCGACGCTTCAGGGCGCGATTGCCGTGCTGGAGGCGAAGACTGGACACATTCTCGCGATGGTGGGTGGACGGGATTATCGGGTGAGCCAATTCAACCGTGCGGCGCAAGCGCATCGGTCGGCTGGGTCGCTCTTCAAGCCGTTTGTGTATCTGGCCGCGTTTGAGGCGGCGCGAGAGCAGGGGGCGGCTGGGTTGACTCCCGCCACCTTGTTGGAGGATGAGCCGGTCACTCTGGAGTCTGGAACCGGCCCCTGGTCGCCGCAGAATTACGATCGGCAATATCGCGGCCAAGTGACGGTGCGAACCGCTCTCGAACAATCTTTGAATGTCCCGGCCGTGCGTGTGGCTCACCAGACCGGTATCGCGCCCTTCCTCGGCATGCTGCGGGCGTTTGGGATCACTACGCCGCTGCCCAACAACCTCTCCGTGGCGTTGGGCAGCTCTGCTGTCTCCTTGCTCGACATTACGTCGGCCTATGGAGGACTGGCCAATTACGGCATCGCGGTGCGTCCGATCGCCATTTCCAACATGGCGCGTGAGACCGGCGAGACGGTCTGGAGTCCTGCCATCGACCGACGCCAGGCCGCCTCGCCGCAAGGCGCGTATCTTGTGACGTCGCTGCTGAAAGGTGTGGTTGATCGGGGAACCGGCGCCAAGGCCAGAGCGCTTGGGGTGCAGGGCCCTGTTGCAGGCAAGACGGGCACGACGGACGGGTATCGAGATGCGTGGTTTGTCGGTTATACGACGGATCTCGTGATTGGGGTGTGGGTGGGATTTGACGATGAGCGGTCGATCAAACTGACCGGCGCGCAAGCGGCGCTTCCGATTTGGAGCGAGCTGGCGGCTCGGCTTATCCGGCCCGACCAGCCGGATTTTGAGATGCCTGAGGGAATGATCGAGCGTCGGGTCGACCCCAAAACAGGCCAACTGGCCACGTCTCAATGTCCGGAGAAAATCTCCGAGGTCTTCATTGTCGGCACAGAGCCGACCGTCTATTGCGAAGTCCATGGGGGAGGAATGTGGGAGCGGCTCAAACAGACATTCGGATTCTCCTGACCAGATGGGTGAAATCACAGGCCGCTTACATTGCTTCCGTCGATTCTCAACAACTACTAGTAGTCCGACGCGTCTTGCGGTATTCTGGGCCTCGGCTAGTTTCAACGAGGAGTCCCTATGAAAAAAACCGGATATATGGACGAGGACAATATCACTCTGCTCGCCAAAGGGGTTGAGCTGAAGGGTGAGATCAAGGTCGAAGGCACGGTACGGATCGATGGCCGGCTGGAAGGCGATGTGCAGACCAAGGGCGAAGTCATCGTCGGTGAAGATGGAATCGTCAAAGGCACGATCTCGGCGGGATCGATCATCAGCAGCGGGCGCATCAAGGCCACGGTGACGGCAACTGAGCGGGTGCAGCTGTTGAAGACGGCGACGCTGATCGGCGAAGTGCATTGTCCGGTCATGGTGATGGAGGAGGGAGCTAAGTTTCAGGGCGTCAGCGACATGGGCGCGACGGCTTGGCCGGAAGAGGCGCCTCGATTGCCCGGCAACACCCACGACATGAACCAGCACCGCGGAAGACCCGTGGCTTTGATCGGGAAGGACTCCAATCTCTAGGAGCCTGTCTGACGCCGAGACCGTCTTCGAAGTCTTCGCGCTCGTTGTCGCTGTCTTTCCTGCCGCGTTTTTCTCGATGAGAGATGGTGCCCGGCTTCGCCGGCAGCAAGCTGTCTCCGTGCGTGCGCTCACGATCCCATGAATCGACAGCAACTGTTCTCCATCGTGTTCTTTGCCCTGCTGGCGCTGCTGCTTTACCAGATGGGGCTCATGCTCCAGCCGTTTGTGTTTCCGGCTCTGTTGGCCGGGCTCTTAGCCCATTGGGCGTTTCCGCTCCATCTCAAACTCTCCAAACTAGTCAATGAGAACGAGACGCTTTCTGCCGCGGTGCTGACCGCCGGAGCGTTGGGCATGGTTGTCGTGCCGTTGACCGTGATGGGGGTGATGCTGGTGCGTGAAGCCGGCGCGGCAGAGCAGACGATTCGATCATGGATCGTCTCCGGCGGACTTCACCGTCTCCCGGACCAATTGGCGACAATCCCGCTTATTGGCGAGAGGCTGAGGACTGCCGCCGCCGAGATCGATATACAGAAATTCTCAATGGAGCAGTCGGTATTGGCGGGCGTGAAAGGACTCAGCCAGTTTCTCGTCGGGCAGATGGGCGATCTGCTGAAAAACGCGGCTATCCTGGTGACGAATTTCTTTATCATGCTGCTCGTGCTGTTTTTCTTGTTCAAGGACGGATCAAAATGGTTCGCTGCTTTCTACGAGCTGATTCCGATGGACGAGTCACATAAGCAGAAGATCGTGACCAGGCTGGATCTGACGATTCGTGCGGTGGTCAAGGGGATGTTAGTGACGGCGATTGTCCAGGGAGTATTGGCCGGGCTGGCCTATCTTGCGCTCGGTGTTCCGTTCCCGGTGGTGCTCACGGTATTGACGATCATGCTGGCGCCGATTCCATTCGGCGGGACGGCGCTGGTCTGGGGGCCGGTGGTGCTCTATCTGCTTTGGATCGGTCCGATTGGGAAGGCCCTCATCATGCTGGCGTGGGGCATCGGCGTCGTGTCCATGGTCGACCAGTTTCTTCGACCGTGGCTGATCGGTCAGGACGTGCAGATTCCCATTCTGCTGCTGGTGTTGAGTGTGCTCGGAGGGTTGGCACTCTATGGAGTACTGGGGCTCTTCGTCGGGCCCATCCTGGTCAGCCTCTTGCTGACGGCGGTTCAGATTTACCGCGAGGAGTATCACAAGCCCGTGAGTTCAGCCGGTGGCCCCCCATCTCCTTCTTAATTTCTTTTTGCCGTGCTCTCCTGACGTCAGTGGTCATCGATCAATAGTCATTGGCTATCGGGCCGTTAGCGATGTCTTCCACCAATGACACGTGACCAGTGACGAATGACTGCGTTCCCTCATTCCAGCGGAATCGTGATGGCGATGCCGCCTATCACTTCGTTCAACTTGAAGTCCTGCTTTGGACTCAAGGGATGGCTGTTGTGGCACGTTACGCAGGCGCTTGAGACGGCACGGTCCGGATAGATGGCTTGGAAGTATTGTTTTTTACCGCTGGCCACGATGCCGGTGACCGGACGTTCAGGCTGGCGCCGGAGCGTGTTCAGCGCTTTGCGCTCGAAATCCGTCGCCGGAGCGTTGCGCTGATAGATCGGCCACTGCCCGATGAGTCGGTAGCGAATTCCACCTCCACTCTCCGCGACAAGCCGGCCTGAATGCTGAAGGAATTGCGCCGGCAGCGGGAGGGCATTCTCCTGTTCCCAATGTTCAGCCGCCGACACGATGCCCTTTTCCTGCATACGATTCACAATGTGGGTGGTGTATATCGTGCGGTCGGCTTCCAGCACGGCATGGACGTAATCGGCGACCTTTTCCGGCGGGATGCCGTCGGCGCCGGGGCTGTTCTTCGCGAACGGCGATGAGGCGCTGCCCCAGCACCATGCTACGAGGAGTGTGATGGCTGCGGCTCTGAGCGTGAAACGGATGGAGTCCATGTCCCCCCCTCTCCAGCGGCAGTAGCAAGGATCGGCAAGGTTACAATACAGGTGGTGCCGCGCCCTTCAAGACTCTCGATGCGGACGTCGCCTCCGAATTTTCTGATGATGCGCCTTGCCACCGTCAGCCCGAGGCCCGACCCTTCTCCCTGCCCCTTGGTCGTAAAAAACGGATCGAAGACTTTCGGCAAGCGCTGCTTGGAGATGCCGGGCCCCGAGTCGGCAATCGTTGCAGTGCCGGTGTGATCAGCCTGGGCTGTAGCCAGCGTGAGCGTGCCTGAGCCTCCCATGGCCTGCACCGCGTTGGTCATCACATTTGCCAAGGCCTGGCGAAGCTGGTCCGGCAGCGCCAGCACGCGCACATTCCCCGCGTAGAGTTTGGTGACCACGACGCCGTTCGTCTCCACAGCCGACTGTACCGTTGTCAGCGCTCGGTCCAACTCCTCTTCGAGCGAGACCGGCACTCGCTGACCTGAGACCTCTCGGCTTGCCACGCCGGTGAAGTCTTTGATGATGGTCGCCATGCGCCGGCCATGCGCCACGATATCGCGGGCATAGGCTTTCACCCGTTCGAGGTTCTGTTCTTCTTGAATCGCTTCGCCTAACCCGACGATGCCGAACAACGGATTGTTAAGTTCATGGCCAATCCCGGCGGTCAATACGCCCAGGCTGTCGGTTTTTTCGGCTTGGATGAGCTGATCGTGCAGGAGGCTCTCGTCCGTCGTATCCCGCAGGACTAGCCCAATGCTGTCCTGTTGCCCGGGTTTGCCCGGCATCCGGAACCATTGGTAGTGGTAGACGCGCGCTCCGATGTGGAGCTCCGAACGGTCCATGGACGACCTCTGCTCGACGGCAGGAGCGAGCGGATCTCTGGGCGCCACGCCATAGGTCGCATCGGTTTGTTGTGACTCCGATCCGTTTCGATCGGTGTGGAATTCCTGTCGAAGTTGATTCAGCGTGGCGGCATCGAGGGGCAAAATGCTGTGGAGCGGCGCCGGCGACAGAGACGCATCCTGGATCATGAACGATTCGCGCGCCGCGCGGTTGATGTATCGTACGACTTCATCGGCGTCGATCAAGAGGATTGGGGTGGGGACGGCATCCAGGATGTGGTCTGTGGACTGTTGCAACAACTGGACTTCCTGGGTTTTCAACTTGACTTCGTCGGTCAGCCCCGCAAAGGCGGCCTTCAGCTGTTGGTTCATCCGGTTGAATTCACCGGCCAAATCTTCCAGCTCGTCCCCTGTGTGGATCTCGATCGGTGTCCGGAGCTCGCCGCGGCCGATTGCTTGGGCGGCCTGTTGGAGCTGCCGAACGGGAGTCACGATGCGGCCGGCTGCGACGAACCCCAGCGCGGCCAGTAACGCGATGGCGACGGCTCCGAAGACGGTGATCCATGTGAAGAGATGCTGGATCGGGGCGAAGATTTCATCGGACGACTGCCAGACGAAGGTGTGCCAGGACCCGTTCTCGATCGAGCCATTGGTTGCGCGGCTCGTTTCCGGCAAGGGGGCGAAACCGATCACCGAAGCGGATTGTCCGCCGTGCCCGTCGCTGGGAGCTTGCGTCCAACCAGGTTGCTGGGGCGTGACGAGGGGGATGAGATCCCCATCGGACAGCGACACCCCCGTGGGCAGGACCGGGCAGCTGAGGACGATGCCGTTGGAATCGATCAGCATGACGTGGCCGGTCTTTCCGAATCGGATGACGTGGGTCGAGGGAGCAAAGAATTCTTTGGCGTCGATTACACGGTGGAGCACCCCGACGACTTCGTATCGCAAGTTGTCCATCACGGGGACGGAGATGGTGAAGACGTAAGCGTTCACCATCTGCTCGAACCGGACATCTTCGATGTAGAGCCGGCCTATCGCCTTGTGGAAAGCGCCCTGCCACCAGCGCGA
>JAOUEB010000047.1 GCA_029858925.1 Nitrospira sp. | reverse complement strand
GGCGTCACTGGCTGCCCGCGTGGGAGCTGATCCGGAGAAAGATCCTTGCGGCGCGAGCGCAATTCTACGCACCAAACGTTATCGGTTGGAAGCGTTCGGTCGGCAGGAAGCGGTGGAATCCAAGAAGCGAAAGATCGACGTGCGCATGCCCGAAGAGTTCATCAAGAAAGTCATGGACATGCCCAATATGGAAGTCGAGGTTCAACTCTGCGGCGATGACGAGTATTTTGCCGAAGGGGCCGTCATCGAGCTGCACCAGGGATCGAAGCGGATCAAGCCCATCGACATTGGCAAGGCCGAACGTGGACGAAAGAACGAAGGCGACGGCCCGGCGTTCCGCTCCCGCTTCACCGCCCTCTTCGCCTACGAGCAGTTCGATCCGAATGCGATGTCGGCTTTCGTCGTCAATCTGATGGATGGCACCGAAGCCAGGATCCCCGCCGATTTCTCCAAGGTGCGGTAATCTCTCCGTCCGGTTTCATCGGTACGGTCTCGCCCGTTCCTGATCGCCCTCACATGCTCGGCTCATTGAGCCGAATCGTATAGAGATAGTGGTACAAGCCCCTGCGTTCCATCAGCTGGTCGTGCGTGCCGTCTTCCACCAGTCTGCCCTTGTCCAAGACCAGAATGCGGTCGGCGCGTTGAATCGTCGAGAGCCGGTGTGCCACGACGAACGTCGTCCGGCCCTTCATCAACCGCTCCAATGCGTCCTGCACCAGCCGTTCCGATTCGGTGTCGAGGGACGATGTGGCTTCGTCCAATAACAAGATGCGCGGGTTCTTGAGGATCGCCCGCGCGATCGCGATGCGCTGACGTTGCCCGCCGGAAAGATTGACGCCCTTTTCCCCGACGACAGTCTGATAGCCGTCGGGGAAGTTCGTGATGAAGTCATGGGCGTATGCGGCTTTGCCGGCTTCCCGCACCGCCGCGTCATCCGCATCCGGATTTCCATAACGAATATTGTCGAGAATCGTTCCGCCGAACAGAATCGTTTCTTGCGGAACGAGCGCCAATTGCCGATACCAACTTTCGACGCTCACCTGGCGCAGATCGTGTCCGTCGACAGTAATGCAGCCTTCGGTCGGATCGTAGAGACGGTGCAGCAGATTGATGACGGTGGTCTTGCCGGCGCCGGTCGGTCCGACGAAGGCGATGACCTCGCCGGGCTTGGCCTCGAACGATAGATGCGAGAGCACGGGGCTGCGCGGGTCGTACGCGAAGCCGACCCCTTCGAAGCGCACATGGCCGGCGACCGTGGAGAGGACTTTCGCGCCGGCCTGGTCGCGGATGTCCGGCCTGACATCCAGGATTTCGAACACCCGTTGCATCGCGCCCTGCGCCTCTTTCACCTGCGCAAACACGCGGGCTGCCGAGCTGAAGGGGCCGATCAGGATGCCGGCGAACAAGACAAAGGCAAACAGGTCGCCGGGGGTGACTGTGCCCGCAATGACTTGCCGGCCTCCGTACCACATCACTGCGGCTGCGCCGGAAAATGTGAGCAGGCTGATCACCGGGATGAACAGGGCCATGATACCGGCCCGGCGCATCGTGATCTCCAGGGTGTGGCCGACCTGGGTGGAAAAGCGAGCCTCTTCTCGCTTGGTCTGGACGAACGATTTGACGATGCGGATGCCGGAGATCACTTCTTCCGCCAAGGTGCTGAGCGCGGCGGTATGGTCTTGAAGCGAGGTCGAGAGCGATTTGAGCTTGCGCCCGAAGATTTTCGCCACCAAGACCAGCACGGGGAGCACGATCAGGATCAGGAGGCAGAGACGCCAATTCATCGTGAGAAGAAACGCGATTCCACCGACGAAGGTGACGAGTTGTTTCGCGCTGTCGATGGGAGTTTCTGTCACGACCGATTGAATGACCGTGACATCGCTCATCAGGCGTGAGAGCAATTCGCCGGTGCGGCGGCGGGCGAAAAATCCAATGTCCAATGTTTGC
Organism: Nitrospira sp.; assembly: GCA_029858925.1. Lineage (GTDB taxonomy): Bacteria > Nitrospirota > Nitrospiria > Nitrospirales > Nitrospiraceae > Nitrospira_D. The sequence continues at coordinate 5,931 of JAOUEB010000047.1, read as the reverse complement.
AAGTGGGCAAACAGATGCCGACGAAAATCGGCAACGATTCGTTGGGACACCCAGGCGGTCAGGTAGCTGTGGCCCATCGCGCAGAGTCCCTGGAGAACGACCAGTCCGAGGAATAGGCTGATCAACTCCGTCATTCTGGCGCCGTCATGATGGACGGTGATGACATCCCAGAGCATACCTGCCAGCCGGAGCAAGGCCAGATTGATGGCCGCTACGCCCATAACGAGCAGGCCCCCCAGCAGCATGCGCAGCAGATACGGTCGAACGAAGGGCAAAAAGCGTTTGAAGATCAGCATGGCAGGTTACGAGGAATGCAGAAGATAGCGGAGGCCGCTGATCGAGTCTCCATTACACCATGATGATGGGGCGCGCAGCCAGAGAACACGACCGCTGGATGAGGGTCAGAGTTGGGTAACCGATTCGATGAGATGCTTATTGATCGCCACAAAGTCAGTCTGCTCCTGGTCGCCGATGACGACGTCGGTGAGACTGATGAACATCTGCGTCTCTTCGTTGAGCGCGTCGGAGACGCGATTACGCATCGGAGGGACCAAGAGGTCGCCCACATATGTGCAGCTTACCGTCTTAACGCGAATTCGAACCCTTCTGCCATCGGCCAAAGTGTCCTCCTGCATTGTAGACGGCGATTAGCTTTTACGGCGAAGGAATTTTTGGCGCTGGCGCAGCTTCTTGTACTTGTGCTTGCGCATTTTCTTCCGGCGCTTTTTCAACACGCTCGACATGCTGTGAATCTCCTGGGGGTCGGAGTCTAGAGGCTTTCGGTCCAAAATGCAAGTCTGTCGCCGCTATATCGTCTTGCGGGGGGTTTTATATGAAGAGGCGCGCGGACGTCTCTTGACCCTCTGTTCTTCGCCTTCTTATACTGCGGATCATGGATTTGAAAGGGGCGCGCCTTGCTTGTTCGAGTCTGTCGTTCGCCTGTGGCATCGCGCTGTGTGCTCTTGCCGCGGACGGTTGTTCGTCGAAGACTCTTCAGTACCCGGCGGATCATGAACGTATCCAGCGCATCGATCGGGCCGTGGAATCGTTACGGGATGCGTATCAGAGCAAAGATCCTTCCGCGTTTCGAGCCGTGCTGTTGCCACTGGACGAACTTGAATCATTGCAGCATCAAGTAGAGGCGGACTTCGATGCCTTTCACTCGATTTCACTCGAATTCAAAGTCGAACGGGTCATGATCGAAGGCGACAATATCGATGTGTACGTCCATTGGCAAGGTGTGTGGAAAAAGCACGCCGATGATACGGGCGTGCGGCAGCGAGGCCACGCGCGGTTGCAGTGGGCCGGGACCACATCAATTCTGCTGCGCGGGGTCCAGGGCGATTTGCCGTTCGGCATGAAAACGAAGCAAGCGCTGTCTGAAGTTCCCCTGTCCAAGCCTGCCCCGCGATAGCGAACCGATGCGGCGGCCTACTCCATCACAAGCGGATTTTCTCGTCATCGGCAGCGGGGTCGCCGGTCTCCGCGCGGCGCTCGATCTTAGCCGAGAAGGCCGGGTGATCATGCTCACCAAGGGCCATCCGTTACAGAGCGCCTCCATTTTTGCGCAAGGAGGGGTGGCGGTGGCGCTGAGTGAAGAAGATGATGTCGCGATCCATTTGACGGATACGGTGAAGGCGGGACATGGGCTGTGCCGCCGCGAGGCGGTGCGGGTTCTCGTAGAGGAAGGGCCGGATCGTATTCAGGAATTGATTCGATGGGGCGCGAAATTCGATAAAGCAGGGGGCAAGTTCGCGTTCGCTCGGGAAGCGGCGCATAGCCGCAGCAGGATTCTCCGCGCCCGGGGCGATGCGACGGGCAATGAAATGATGCGCGTGTTGATGGCGCAAGCCAACCGGCAGAAGCGGATCCATCGGATGGATTTCCATTTTACCGTGGACTTGGTCGTGAAAGACGGCCGATGTTGCGGAGCCGTGGTGCTGGACGAACATTCAGGCGAGCAATTCATCCTGCCCGCCAGAGCCGTCGTGCTTTCAACGGGCGGGGCAGGCCAAATCTATGCGCGGACGACGAATCCGCCGAATGCGACCGGCGACGGCATGGCGATGGCGTTTCGCGCAGGGGCGCTTTTACAGGATATGGAGTTCGTCCAGTTTCATCCAACGGCGCTGTATCTGCCGTCAAGCCCGCCGTTTCTTCTCTCGGAAGCGATGCGGGGAGAAGGGGGGCAACTGCGCAATCATAAGGGTGAGGCGTTCATGCAGCGGTATCACCCCCTGGGAGCCCTGGCCCCCAGGGATATCGTATCGCGGGCGATCTGGGCGGAAATGGCGGCGACCAAAGCCCGGCATGTGTATCTCGATGTGACCCACCTGGGGGCTGATTTTGTGAAGCGACGATTCCCGACAATTTATTCGACATGCCTCCGCTACGATATCGACATCACGGAAGAATGGATTCCGGTTTCTCCGAGCGCGCATTACATGATGGGAGGAGTCTGGACCGATCTCAACGGTGCGACGACGTTGCCGGGTCTTTTTGCGGCCGGCGAGGTGGCGTGCAGCGGTGTGCACGGGGCCAATCGGCTGGCGAGTAATTCGTTGTTGGAGGGACTGGTTTTCGGCATGCGGGCTGGCGTTGCTGCCGTCGCGTGGGCTGCTTGTCAGACTGTGCCGGATTTGTCCGGGCAGGTTGCGGCTCTGAAACATGTGCTGAAGCATCGGCTGGACGACACGGAAAAACTGCGGAACTCGCTTCGCCGAACGATGTGGGGACAGGTTGGTATCATTCGTTCCCGTGAGTCGTTGGTTCGCGCAACGGCCCAACTTTCCCGGTGGGAACACATGGTCTCGAAGCCGTTTGCCGCAAGGGCCGATCTAGAGGTCAAGAATATGGTTCAGGTGGCGCATTGTGTCGCAGAGGCGGCGTTATGGCGTGAAAACAGCGTGGGAGCCCACTTTCGATCAGATATTCCGGAATCCAAGCGGCCGGGGTGGAAGGAACATAGCCAGCTTTCCGTGAAGGAGCCGGCTATCGGACGGGAAAAACAGAAAAGCTCTGGGCTGGTGGTTGCACTACGGCCTCCGAAGGCGCAAGCCCGCGGTCGGTCGCGGCAAGATCTCGTGTGAGAAAGACCCGGTAATAGCGCAACACCTTGCGGACGTACTGCCTGGTTTCAGTGAAAGGCGGAAGCGTGCGGTAGCGGTCGACGGCATGCTCACCTGCGTTGTAGGCCGCGAGCGCAAGCGGAAGGTTCCCGCGAAATCTGTCCAGCAGGTGTCGGAGGTATTTCGTTCCTCCGCCGATATTGTCTTCCGGATCGTACAGATCCCGCACATCCATTCGAACGGCGGTTTGCGGCATCAGCTGCATGAGGCCGACTGCTCCTGCCCGTGACACTGCATGAGGATCGAAACCAGATTCGGCTTTGATGACGGCTCGGATGAGCGCCGGGTGCAGTTGATGTTGGCGTGAAAACCGGCTGATCATCGGTTCCAACTCTTGTTCGGAGATCATCTGGTGCATGCGATTTGAGAGAATGTCGGTTCGTCGGTAGCGAACATCGGACGGGACGTTTGTAAGAGAAATGGTCCCCTTGGCGTCGATATACTGATAAATTTCCGCCTGGGCAATGGGCACTGCGGTCAGGAGGCCACTGCCGAATAGCAAACTCATCGTGATGGGGAATGTGGAGCGGCTGAACAGTTTGCTTAGTTTTGGCATGGTCAAACGATAACAGCCTTCAATCACCTGTCAAGGAGAATGCAGATCTCGTGCCTTACAGATGGGATGAGGGTCGATGTGAAAACAAGGAGTTTGGAACTCAGTGGGGCGAGGCTATTTCCAAAAATCGGTCTCGCGCTCCAATAAACAGTTCGTGGAGCTTTTGAGAGAGAGGGCCGGGCTTCCCCTTGCCGATCTGTGTGCGGTCAACCGCAGACACCGGCATGATTTCCATACTGGTGTTAGTCAAGAAACACTCGTTGGATTGGCGCAATTGCTCAGATGTGAAATGGCCTTCTTCTGTTGGAATGCGCTGCTCTTTCGCCAACTGAATCACAATTGACCGAGTGATGCCGTCCAGGAGGCCGCATTCCACGGAGGGCGTGCGCAGGCATCCATCTGTCACGAAGAACAGGTTGCTGACGGTACATTCCGTCAGGTGCTGTTCCCAGTTCAGCAAGATGCTGTCGAACGCTCCGGCGGCGATGGCCTCCCGCTTGGCCAGGATGTTGTTGAGAAAGTTCGTGGATTTGATCTGAGGGGAAAGCGCACTGGGCAGGTTCCGTCTTGTTTCCGCGATGATCAGCGTCACGCCGCTGCGATAGAGCTCTGGTGAGGGGGGGGGGAGCGGTTTGGCCATGATGACGATGGTTGGAGAGGGGCAAAGGGCTGGATCGAGGCCGATGTCTCCGACACCTCGTGAAATCGTAATCCTCAGATAAGCGTCGTGCTGAGAGGTCCCGACGTGATTGCGTTCCATCGACTCACGGAGAAGGTCCGGCCATTTGAGATTGGGCATGGGCAGGCCGATTGCGTCAGCGGATCGTCTGAGTCGGTCAAGATGGTGGTCCTGCATGAAAATTCGACTCCCGTAAGAGCGAATCGTTTCATAGACGCCATCCCCGTAGAGAAATCCGTGATCGAAGACGGAGATCAGCGCCTCCTCCCGCTTTACAAACCTATCATTCAGATAAATCCACATCGCGGGTAGGTGCTACGAGAATGCGCTTAAAAAGGCTTGGGCTTTGTGGATCGTCTCTTCGTACTCGCGCGCAGGATCGGAGTCGGCCACAATCCCGGCGCCGACCTGGAGGTGCCCTGTGCCGTTCCTTATGGCGAGGGTTCTGATCAAGATATTGAAGTCCAAGTCTCCGCTCCAGCTGAGGTATCCCATCGAACCGGTATAGGGACCGCGGCGGACCGGCTCCAGTTCCTCGATGATTTCCATACAGCGAATCTTGGGTACGCCGGTGATTGTCCCGCCCGGGAACAAGGCTCTCAGTAGATCAAAGCCCGTGGCGTTGCTTCTCAGGGTGCCGCCGACATGAGAAACAAGATGGTTCACGTGGGAATACCGTTCTAGTGTCATCAGTTCATCGACCTGGACGCTCCCGAAGTCGCAGACCCGGCCGAGATCATTCCGCTCGAGATCGACCAGCATGATATGTTCCGCCCGTTCTTTTTCGTTCGAGCGCAACTCACTTTCGAGCCGCAGGTCGGCTGCAGCATCCTTTCCGCGGGGTCTGGTTCCTGCGATTGGTCGCGTATCCGCCCGGCGTCCATCGAGGCGGACGAGCCGTTCGGGCGATGAGCTGATGAGGCGGGTGTGATCCAAGCGGAGTAGCCCGGAGAATGGCGATGGATTCAGGGTCCGCAGGCGGCTGTACGCAAGGAGGTCTCGCTGCAATTCTGACTGGGGCGGGAACGAGCCACCCCTCACCGTAAAGCGATGGGAAAGGTTCGCCTGGTAGATGTCGCCGGCTGCGATATAGTCCTGACAGCGGCGGACACGATCCATATAGGAGGATTGTTGTTGTTCCGGTGAGAACGTGAGGCGGCCCAGTGTATCGCTGTCTGCCGTGGTGAAGGCCGGGCCGGACAGCCGCGCTTCCAATGCCGCCAGCCGATCGCGCCCCTCTCGGAACAATTTCTCACGCGGCTCACTTAAAAAACGCTCGAGCGGCGGGCAGAAGATGAGCATTAGGCAGTCCCGCTCATGGTCAACCGCCACGACGAGATCAAAGAGCGCAAACTCAAGATCGGGGACCGCAAGGTCGTCGAGCGCCACAGACGGGAGCCGTTCGAATTGGCGGACGAGATCGTAACTGAAATAGCCGACCGCTCCTCCGAAAAAAGGAGGAACATCGCGAGGACGAGCGATGTGGGAGTCCCTGACGAGTTGAGCGAGATGCTGGAAGGGGGCCTGTCCGGACTCTTCGTGGCCATGCGGCTGGCGTTGCAGAGATT
>JAOUEB010000046.1 GCA_029858925.1 Nitrospira sp. | reverse complement strand
TCCTGATCGTGGGTTCTTACCCCGCAGTACTCATGAATGCCTATGCTGCGATCACTGATCTGCTGTCCGTTCTTCATCGCGCGTATCTTGTGACGCGTGAAGCCCGCTTCGCCGATGATGCGAGGCAAGCGCAGGACGGAATGAAAGTTCGTCTCGTCTTTGTTTGTGAAATACGAGATACGCTTCACGAGATGCGTACCTTCGTGAAATTTTGCAATGAATCGCCATGAGTTATGCTGGTTGAAGCGCGATCCTCTCCATCCCACCCATATAGGGACGAAGCACATCGGGAATCACCACCGATCCGTCGGGCTGCTGGTAATTTTCAAGAATGGCGACCAGCGTCCGTCCGACCGCAAGGCCGGATCCGTTCAATGTATGGACGAACTCGGTCTTGGCATCTTTCTTTCCACCGGCCGGACGATACTTGATGTTCGCCCGTCTGGCTTGAAACGATTCGAAGTTGCTGCACGATGAGATCTCTCGGTATTGTCCCTGAGAAGGCAGCCACACTTCAATATCATAAGTCTTGGCGGCGGAAAATCCCATATCGCCGGCACAGAGGGTTACGACACGATAGGGCAGCCTCAGGTTCTGCAAGATCGACTCGGCATGTCCGGTCAACCGTTCAAGCTCCTCGTAGGAGCGATCGGGAGCGGTAAAGGCAACCAGTTCTACCTTGTTGAATTGATGGAGACGGATTAGGCCACGGGTGTCCTTCCCGTAGGAGCCTGCTTCCCGTCGAAAGCAGGGCGTGTAAGCCGTATACCGAACGGGCAAGGAGTCTTCACTCAGGATTTCCTCACGATGGAGGTTGGTGACCGGCACTTCAGCGGTCGGAATTAAGAAGTAATCTTCGTCCCGCAACCGAAAGAGATCCTCCTCGAACTTGGGAAGTTGGCCGGTTCCGGTCATAGCTTTGCGATTGACCATCACGGGGGGGAGGACCTCCCGATATCCATGCGAGCCGGTATGCAGATCGAGCATATAGTTGATCAATGCCCGTTCCATCCGCGCCCCGGCGCCGCTCAACACGGCAAACCTGGCCCCGGCGATCTTCGCGGCACGGTCGAAATCGAGAATCCCCAGCGCTTCCCCTATTTCCCAGTGCGGTTTGGCAGGAACAGTGAGGGACGAGGGCGTGCCCCATCGACGGATCTCGATATTTCCGGACGCATCGCTGCCGACTGGGACCGTCTGATGGGGAAGGTTGGGGATACGGAGCGCAAGGTCGCCCAGAGTTTCCTCGACTTTCCGAAGGCTGTCTTCAACGTTCTTGATGCGGTCCCCCAGCCCTTTCATGGCCGCCATGGCTTGTTCAGCCGGTTCTTTGGCCCGGCGCAGCCTCGCAACCTCGTCGGAGCCTTTCTTGAGCTCATGCCTCAGTTGTTCAACCTCTGTCGTCAAGATCCGCCGTTCATCGCCGAGATTCTGAACCACATCCCACGGCACATCCTGCCCGCGCATTCCCAGCGACGTGCGGATGAGGTTAGAATTGTCACGAAGATACTTTGGATCGTGCATGCGCCACCCTCTAAAAGCGCATGGAATCTAGCATCGGACTCATGGAGAGTCAACGAAACCGGCCCTCATCCGCTACGAGGCATCCGGCTATCGGGAAGATTTGACAGCGACTGGGCGGCCAGGACAGGATGGGCCATGCGCACGATCGCGAATCCGCCGAACCCGTTCATCTCGCAGTATCGGGAATTGCTGGAACCGCCTCGCACTGCGACGGTGGAGGTCTATGGAGACCAGACCCGTGAAATTTTAAGCCGTAACGAAAGCCCTGACCTGCCCTTTCGCTGGAGCGTCAATCCCTATCGGGGATGTTTTCATGCCTGCGCCTACTGTTATGCGAGGCCATCCCATGAGTATTGGGGCTTCGGCGCCGGAACGGATTTTGACAGTAAGATTATCGTCAAGGAAAATGCGCCGGCACTGTTACGGCGCACATTTGAGAAGCCGTCATGGCGGGGGGAGCTGATTGTCTTTTCTGGGAACACGGACTGCTATCAACCGCTGGAGGCCGCCTATGGCCTGACCAAGGCCTGCCTGACTGTCTGCGTGGACTATCGGAACCCCGTTGGCATCATTACGAAAGGCGCACTAGTATTGAGGGATCTCGATGTGTTGAACCGGCTGCACCAGAAGGCCTGGGTTCGTGTCTACCTCAGCATTCCCTTTTCGTCGGACGATATGGCCCGCAAGGTGGAACCGCACGCGCCGTCGATCACCAAGCGGTTCGAGGTTATAAAGACATTGGCGGACGCGGGAATCGAGACAGGAATTTCAATCGCGCCTGTGATCCCAGGTTTGAACGAGGGCGATATCCCGGAGTTGTTGGAACGCGCGCATCGGGCGGGGGCCTGTACGGCCGTCGCAACCTTGCTGAGACTGTCCGGCAACGTTGAGCCGGTGTTCCTGGAGCGTATGCAGGAGGCGTTTCCCGACCGGATCGGGAAAATCGTCGCCCGATTGCGGGAAGTGAGGGGTGGTGCGCTGACGGACAGTGAGTTTTTCAGACGGCATGCGGGGATGGGCGTCTATTGGGATATGGTCGAACAACTGTTCAGCGTGGCCAAGCGGCGCGCTGGTTTCGCAGATGACAATACGGACGCGATCCCGGAGACCTTTCGACGGCCGGGAGGCGAACAAACGTCACTATTTTGAAGGAATACAGATGAAACACAACCCGGGATTCTTACGGCTGGTGGAACGCGCAAAGCAGTGTGTGAAAGAGTGCACGGTGGTAGAGGTAAAGGCACGGCTTGACCGGGGAGAACCGTTCCACTTCATCGATATCCGCGAAGATCATGAGTTTGCCGCAGACCATGCCGGAGGGGCCCGGCATTTGGGCAAGGGAATTATCGAGCGCGACATCGAGACGGCAGTCCCCAATAGAGAAGACCACATCGTGCTCTACTGCGGCGGAGGATTTCGGTCAGCGCTTGCCGCCGATGCCTTGCAGCAGATGGGGTACGTCAATGTGGTCTCGATGGACGGGGGAATCAAGGCTTGGCGGGAAGCCGGTTATCCGATGGAATAACCGGCCGGTGTGCCCATCGGCGCTACTTATTCGTTCGATCGAACTCTTTGACGACCTGTTCCGTCAGATCGATCGTGTCTTTGTTGTAGATCACGATTTTCACGGTCTGCTCGCTTCCTTTGTCGACGACCAGCGAGAAGCCTCCCTTTTCAGCCACGGTTTGGGTGGCTACCGAGATTTTCTTCATATACTCATCCACCAACTCTTTTTGTTTCTTCTGTAGATCCTGATTGAACTCCTGTGCAAGCTTTTGGTACTCCTGAATTTTTGTTCGGAACTGCGCCTCCTTGTCCTTTTTCTCCGTCTCGCTCAGCTTGGGCAGTTGCTCTTTCAGCTGCTTCTCATAATTGCGCAGATCTTCCTCGTCCTTGGCCAGGAGTTTTTGCCTGATGGACACATACTCCTTCAACCCGTCGAGCGCTTTCTTTCCGGCTTTAGATTTTTCCAGAACGGACTGGGGATCCACCACACCCATCTTGAATGGTTCAGCAGCATGGCTGGAGAACGAGAACGTCAAGAATGCCAGGGCCGACAGTCCCACAGCGCACAGTGTTCGTACAACAGAAACTTTCATGAACGCTCCTTACAAGAGAGTGTGTGTGAATCGGTGAAGAATAGCCAGGCGGGTGTGGCCTGTCAAGCACTTGTCATGCGGCGATATCGCTACCACGTATCGAAGTTGATCGGCTCCTTGCCGATCCACGCCTCGACACCATGTTTCCACTTCAATCGCCGGGCAACCGCTCGCAGGGTATGCTCATCTGCCAAGTTGGGATCAAAGGGGTTCTTCACTTTAAACAGGATCTCCTTCTTGAGGCAAGGATCGAACCCCAGTTCGTCCATCGCAAGGGCCAGGAAATTCAATTGAGTCAGACGTGACGCTTGGTTCAGGCCGAGAAGCGCGGCTTCTTGAGAAAGATCGGAGGGGCCGCTCTTTTGAAAGATTTCGATCACACGGGTCTTCAGCTCAACGCGCTGGGATTCCGTCAGGGTCGGCAGGGTCAACTCAACCAACAGAGCATTCGCGGCTCCATCGAACGACGGTATGCTGAAGAGTCGACCGAGAATTCCCATGCCACTCCCGAAACACGCGATGACTTACACAGACGGCGCCGAACAAACTGGACACATCGACAAACGATCTGGAGCAAGTGTACTGAAAACCGCCGTCATTTTCTAGCCCGTACTCTTCATGACAAATTGTCGAGACATCGCCCGAATACGCGTGCCTTGCCGAGGACAAGAGCTGATCGCTACGGGCAAGCAGTCGATAATCGAATTGAGGCCCTATCCGCCATTGAGCGTGCTGAGGACCGGCGTGTATACTCCACTGTTATTTGTCGACACCCATAGGAGAACACATCATGGACCAACAGAAGCACAACCAGCCGACCGTAGCCGACGATCCCAACGCGCGCGAACTACTCCGCCGGGCATTTGACAACACCGCCAGATGGCCAAAAGACTTCAACGGTTTCACCGCCGATCTCACCGTGAACGTCAATGGAAAGGAGACCAGCGGCCCCGTCCTGGTCAAGGGTCCGCGTGAGGTCTCGGTCCAGCTTAGCGATGCCGACACGCAAAAGTGGGCCCAAGAACAACTCGGCATGATCGCCGTCCATCGGGGTCCGCGCAGCTTTGAGGAGTCGGATGGGAAATACTCCTTGACGATGGAAGAAGACGGACACCCCTTGGGAACCAAACTCATCATCCACGGTTCGAACTCGTTTTATCGCGTTAAGAACGACCGCATCACGCAAATCAATCGGACGATGGCGCATCCGGGCATGACCCCGTTCGCCTTCACGATCAATGTCGAAGACAGCGCCGTCACGCAGGATCAGAAGAACCTGACGACCCGCTATACCGTCTACTACTACTCGCCCACTGACGGCAAACTGAACAACGTGGAAAGCTTTACCGACACCCATACGCGCCTAGGCTCGTCTGACCTGCCGGCCACCAGACGGATCATCTCATTTGAAAACGGCACCGTCTTCGTCAAACATCTGATCTTCAAAAATCACAAGCTCCTGTAACGATGGATTTGCGGACGAACTTTCCCAGAAGCATGAGCGTCAAGATTGCGGGCCACGTCCATGTGGCCCGCATGATCGACAAGTGCCGGGCCGTTCTCGCCAGAACCGAGGGCGAGTATATCTATCCCTGTCCCATGGATGAGCGGCTGCTGGAATTCGCCGGAATCACCAGCGAACAGTTCACGGCTGCAGTCAAGGCCAATTCTACTGATAAAGGAGTGGCGGCGTGGTTTGCGCAGGCGGCAAAGCCGCACACGCCTGCCGAGTTGGAAGAATGGAATCGGAACCTGCTGGCACGCGGACCGAGCTCTCCTGAGAGCGCGGCCAGGTTCAAGAAATACCTCGACGCTGTTGATCCCTCACGCACCGACCTGACCGCGTGGTCCGATCTCCAGGATTTGGAAGAGAGACGGACCGTGCCGAGACGAGCTCCCGCGGCTTAGACCACTACACTCGTGTTTTCCAGGGTGCTACTGAACTGTCAGGCCGAGATGCTGTTCGATGGTTCGAACCAGCTGCTCCAACCGCTCTACACGTTCCTGAATCTAGCCATATGAGAGTTGGATGAGTGCGCGTGTTTCTCGGAACTGCTCTTCAAGAAAGGATCGATCTTCGGCGTGACGCCGGTCGAGATGCATCTGAAATCCTTCGGCCACAAGCTGGAGTTCGTGACGGAGCCCTTCCGTCAGAACACCGGCATGCCGTTTGGAGTCCGCGAGTTCTCCACGAATGGTATCGGTCGCTGTAGCGATGAGGTGCTGGATTTGTGCGAGTGATTCCTGATCCATGATCTTTATAGCGGACCGGCGAAGTCTAGAGGCCGACATTGAAGAAGTCGATGAGGCCATTCAACGCAAAGAACTCTGACAGCAACGCACCCAACAAGTCCCTACGCAGCCAGCCCTACGCAGCCAGCCCTTCGCGCTAGCCTACATCGATATCGACAATTTCAAATCCTTCAACGACCGCTACGGCTATGGCCGTGGAAATGAAGTCCTCATCGTAACTTGCCGCATCCTTACGATGGTGGTGGGAGAACTCGCCGGTCCAGAGGGATTTGTCGGCCATGTCGGAGGAGATGATTGTGTCTTTATGAGCCGCCCGGATAGCATCGACGCCATCTACCAGACCGTCATCAAGCGTTTCGATCTGGTGATTCCGGACTTTTATGACCGGGACGATCGCCTCAAGGGCTATATCGACTCCGTTGACCGCCGTGGGAATACGGAGCAGTTTCCGATCATGAGTCTGTCAATCGCCGTCGTCACCAACGAACGAGTCCCCATCGCCCATCCCGGTGATGTGAGCAAGATCGCCTCGGAGCTGAAGCAACGAGCCAAGGCCGCGAAAGGCAGCGTCTATGTCAAAGACGAGCGAGGCCAGGCCATCGATGCGTTCTCCGCGGCGGCAGATTCTACAGCGCAGCTCCCCGCCCCTGACTGAATCACAGGTCTTGGGAATCCTTTCTTACAATTACCTTCGGCAGCAGCAAGACAAGCACCTTTTCTTGTGACAGTCGACGAGCCCTTCAAGGGTAGGGCAAGGCAGCGACACATCAGCAAGTGCCTGTCATCATCGCTTGAACGCTGTCAGAACAAATCTCCAGGCGCCTTTGTTTCATCATTGTTGGAGATGTCATAACAAGGCCTTTGTTCACCCGCGTACATTGCGGACGCTCCATTTCCTATGCGCACAAGACATTTCCGGATCGGTGGCGGACGCACTGTCAACTTCCCTGCCACCGAAAAGTTTCCAAGCCATGTATCGGTGAAGCTCTGAGGAGCCCCCCAAACGATTCTTCAGCCCGCATTACTCATGACGGTTTGTCGCAGAACATGTTCCGGGTTTCGAGTCACGTGTTTTGGGAGTGTGTTTTCTGACAACACGAAACAGGAAACCCGAAACTCGAAACTCTGTGCTCCGGAGCAGCGGATCGGCGATTGGAGCAGAAGTGTTCATGAATAATGCGGATTACGGATCCGGCCATTGTATGTCAGTTTTTAATCGCCATCGAGCAAGAAGACAGACTTGATATAGACACAACCATTATGATGTCCGTACGTGACCTTTCGCAGGTATCTGTGATTATGGGCGATGCCAGCCGAGAAATCGAAAACACAAAGCCCCTTTGCACACCAGAGAAGTGGCCGTGTTTCTCGTGCCGGGACTCCTTTGTGTTCTTGCGACCTCAACCACTGTTCCATCGCCTCAAAATTTGGTTTTTCCTTCACTTCGAATTTGTCAGCGGTTGAATGGTCGACCACAACCTGGACAGAACCACGGTAGGGTTTTTCTTTGTCCAGGCTGCCAAGTTTCCGAGTTGCCCAAGCCTGGGCAAGACGACTAACCAGCGGTTCAATCGCCTCATTCGTGCAATGATCCGCGGCCTTTGCAGCCGTTGGCGCTAGCACGAGAACAAACAGAACGAATGCGTAAATTGTTTTCATTTTTTTGCGTCTTCCCTTTGTGTAGGTCCTCAAGCTGATACCCGACAAGGATCTGCAAGGCTGCTTCAGCAAACTCCAGAGATGGCGCACACACAAATTGTATGGGATTGAAGCCAGATGGCAAGAAATAACCGGAGGATCCGTGGAGGCACCGTTAAGAGTCAGGTGCCTGACTAGGGACCGATTAAGGGATTCGCCCATTTTGTTTCCTTCAGTTTCAGTAGGTGAGCGCCACATATTTGCCGAGGTAGGTCGGGTGCTCCGCCTGTGCCACCATGAAGTGCGCCACATCAGAACGGGAAATAGCCCCCACCTTCATTCCTTCCATAAGGTCATCCAGTACGCGATAGTGGCCAATCATTTTGCCGTTTGTTAA
>JAOUEB010000045.1 GCA_029858925.1 Nitrospira sp. | reverse complement strand
CGAACCGAGCACCAGAACCCGCACGTCGTTCGAACTGGCGGCAAAACGGCTGAGCGCGGATGTGATCAACTTTTCGCCCTCGTCGAGCAGCGTCACGAAAGGCGAAACGCTCCTTGACACCGCGCGTAACATTGAGGCGATGCAGGCGGATATTATCGTGCTGCGCCATTCGTCCGCCGGGGCCGCTGAAATGTTGGCTCGCGGGGTGAAATCCGCGGTCATCAACGCGGGGGACGGATGGCACGAACATCCCACGCAGGCGCTGCTGGATCTCTATACCATCCGCGGGCGCGGCATGGGATTCGATGGGTTGCGGGTGGCGATCGTCGGAGATGTGTCGCACAGCCGGGTGGCCCGTTCAAACATCTATGCGCTGACCAAGTTGGGCGCCGAGGTGCGTCTGGTGGGCCCGCCCACTATGATGCCATGGGGTGTTGAGAAGCTTGGGGTGAAGATCTATTCCAATATGGACGAGGGCTTGGGCGGAGTGAACGTCATCATGATGCTCCGCCTTCAGTTGGAACGGCAGGGGCGCGCGCTCTTTCCAACCATTCGCGAGTACGCGCGGCTCTATGGATTGACGGCGGAACGGGTCAAATTGGCCGATGCCGGCGCGATCGTCATGCATCCGGGGCCGATCAATCGCGGAGTGGAGATTGCGCCGGATGTGGCGGACAGCCTCTCGTCCGTGATTCTCGACCAAGTCGCCAACGGCGTGGCGGTGCGCATGGGTATTTTGTACCTCATGTCGGGAGCAGGGTGATGGGCCGCAGTCAGCGAGAGGATAGGGAGACTATGCCGATTTTCATCAAGGGTGGGAAGGTGGTCGATCCGGGCCGTTTCGTCGGCGTGGGCGATGTGCTGATCGATGACGGAAAAATTGCGGCGGTGGGTCCCACTCTGCAGATGCCGGCGGGAAGCACGATGATCGACGCGAAGGGGCGGCTGGTGCTGCCGGGGTTCGTCGATCTGCATGTCCATTTCCGGGAGCCTGGATTTGAATACAAGGAAACGATTCAGAGCGGCAGCGCCGCAGCGGTGGCCGGCGGATTTACGACGGTCTGTTGCATGCCCAACACGAATCCGGTGAACGACAACCAAGCGGTGACGGAGTTCATTCTGGAGCGGTCCCGGCTGGCCGGCCTCGCCAATGTGTGGCCGGTCGGCGCAATCACGAAAGGCTCGGAAGGAAAAGAGCTGGCGGAAATCGGAGATCTGCGGCGGTCCGGCTGTGTGGCGATTTCAGACGACGGCCGGCCGGTGATGAACAGCCTGGTGATGCGCCGGGCGATGGAATATGCGCTGGCATTCGACCTGACGGTGGTCGATCATTGCGAGGATCTGCATTTGGCTGAAGGCGGCTGCATGAACGAAGGCCTGGTCTCCACCGAATTGGGGTTGCCCGGTATTCCCTCGGCGGCGGAAGATGTGATGGTTGCGCGCAATCTGTCTCTGTCGGAGCTGACGGGAGCGCGGCTTCATCTGGCCCATATCAGCACGGCCGGGTCGGTTCGAATGGTCCGTGAGGCGAAGGCCCGTGGCATCAAGGTCACGGCGGAAGCATGCCCGCATCACTTCACCCTGACCGAAGACGTGGTTCGCGGGTACAACACGCATGCGAAGATGAATCCTCCGTTGCGCACCAGGGACGACGTCCGCGCGATCAAAGAGGGATTGCGCGACGGCACGATCGATGCGATTGCAACCGACCATGCGCCGCACGCCACGCAGGAGAAGCAGCAGGATTTCACCGAAGCTCCGTTTGGAATCGTCGGGCTGGAGACTGCGCTCTCCTTGACGCTGGGACTAGTCGAGGAGGGGGTCTTGTCGCTGGAACAGGCGGTTGAGAAGCTCACGTCCGCTCCGGCGGCCGTGTTCGGGCTGAAGAAGGGGACGCTGGCGGTTGGCGCGGATGCCGATGTGGCGATCGTCGATCAACAGGCCGAGTGGGAGGTCGATCCCGGTAAGTTTCGCTCGAAAAGCCGCAACACGCCGTTTGTCGGATGGAAGGTCAAGGGGCGAGTCCTGACGACGATCGTGGGGGGGCGGGTGGTGTTCGAGGCCGGGCCATTGGAATCGTAGCACAGTGCGGCGCGTGTCCTATTGGGGACTGCTCTGCTGCCTCACGCTTGAATGGCTGGCGCTCGGTGTGTGGATCGGCGGGATGATCGTGCTGGTCGGAGCGGTGATCCCGGCGGTGTTCAATACGTTCGGCGGGCAGGATTCAGGCGGGCTGTTTCTGACGCGGGCGTTCGAGGGGTACCATCGGTTCGTGATCGGGGCTATGGCGGTTCTGTGCGCTGTCGCTGCCTATCGCTGGTGGAGCGGAGAGCCGGCGGTGGCGGTCGGTCGAGGGGAGATCATCGTCTTGGCGCTGATGGTGGCGATCGCCGCAGTCGTGATTCTGGCACTGCATCCGCAGGCCGTAGCGCTTCAAGCGCAGGCCTTTGCAGCACATGAGGAAGCGGCCAAGAAGGCGGCTTTCGAGTCGTTGTTTCGTGTTCTTCTGCCCATTCGAGTACTCGATATCGGCAATTTGGTCCTGGGGGTTCTGTTGATCGGAATAAAGTCACAACGGACGATCCGTCCGAGCGGGGCGGGGCTATGAAAAAAGCGCTGTTGGCATTGGCGGACGGTGCATGCTTTGAGGGCCGTGCGCTTGGGTACGAAGGCGAGACGGTCGGAGAAGTCGTGTTCAATACGGCGATGACCGGCTATCAGGAGGTGCTGACCGATCCCTCCTACAAAGGGCAAATTGTCACGATGACCTGCTCCCATATCGGGAATTACGGAGCGACGCCGGAAGACAGTGAGTCCCGCCGCCTGTGGGCGGAAGGGTTTGTGGTGATGGAAGCCAGCCGGCTGGCCAGTAATTGGCGGAGCACACAGACGATTCAGGAATACTTGACGCAGGCGAAGGTCGTGGCGATCGAAGGGCTCGATACCAGAGCGTTAACGAGACATTTGCGCGAGCATGGATCGCAGCAAGGGGTCATTACACACGGGGGCCTCGATGCGGCCGGCGCCGTGGCCAAAGCGCGGGAAGCGCCCGGTATCGCCGGACGGGACTTGGCGGCGGAGGTTACCTGTGAAACGTCGTATGAATGGAAGGCCGGGTCCGGAAAATGGGCGCTGGACGGAGGCGGGAGCAGATCGGACGGACAGCGACGCCGGCCGTGGCAGGTCGTGGCCTATGATTTTGGCGTCAAACAGAATATTCTGAACCGGCTGGTCGATGTCGGTTGCCTGGTTACGGTGGTGCCGGCATCGACAACAGCTGCTGAAATCGCCGCGCGCAACCCGGATGGAATTTTCCTCTCCAACGGCCCCGGCGATCCGGAAGGCGTGCCCTATGCCGTGGAAACCGTGCGGACGCTGATCGGCCGCTATCCGATCTTCGGCATTTGCTTGGGCCATCAGATTTTGGGGCTTGCGTTCGGGCTTGAAACCTATAAGCTCAAGTTCGGACACCACGGCGCAAATCATCCGGTGATCGACCTTCGGAGCAGGAAGGTCGAGATCACGTCGCAGAACCATAACTTTGCCGTCAAGATCCCTCTGTCGTTCAGCGAGGCGCCGGACAGTCCGCCGACGGTCGATACCAAGCATGGCAGGCTGTCGATCACACATCTCAGCTTGAACGACTGCTCGATCGAAGGCATGGTCTGCATGGATCGTCCGGCGTTTTCGGTTCAGTATCATCCGGAGGCCTCCCCGGGGCCTCATGATTCGGCCTATCTGTTCGAGGAATTCGTTCGGCTTATGGAGACCCACCATGCGTAATCGGTTGCTTGCATTGTTGCTCGTCGGGTTGTCGATGTCCGGCTGTACGTTCAATTTCACGTTGTTTCCGGGCCAGGGTCCACTCCAAGAGACGCAGGTCGGCGGCACAGGAACAGCCAAAGTGCTGTTGATCGAGGTCTCCGGCATGATCAGTTCCCAGGAGAAAGAAGGCTTGATTCCCGCGCCGAGTCTCCTGGCGAGAATCAAGGAGCAGTTGACGAAAGCCACGCAGGATGACGAGGTGAAAGCCGTCGTGCTCCGGATCAATTCGCCCGGCGGCACGGTCACGGCCTCGGATATCATTCATCACGAAATCAAAGCGTTCAAAGCATCCAAGAAGATTCCGGTCATCGCCTCGATCATGGATCTGGGCACCTCCGGGGGGTACTATATTGCAGCAGCAGCAGATACGGTGATGGCGCATCCCTCATCCGTCACGGGAAGCATCGGCGTCATCATGCTGACGGTCAATGCCAGGGGATTGCTGGAAAAGGTGGGCATTGAGGCGACGGCGGTCACGTCCGGCCCTCGAAAAGACATGGGGTCTCCGTTTCGGGTCATGACGTCGGAGGAACGGGCGATCTTTCAAGGGCTGATCGATTCGTTCTATCAGCAGTTCTTGACTGTGGTGCAGGCAGGCCGGCCGCACTTGCAGATGGACCAGATCAAGAAATTGGCCGATGGACGAATTTATACGGGGGAGCAAGCGAAGGCAGCCGGTCTGGTGGATGACCTCGGATATCTGGAAGATGCCGTCGAAGCGGCGAAGAAGAAGGCGAAGCTTCCGGAGGCCCGTGTGGTCACCTATCACCGTCCCGGTGGGTACTCGAACAATATCTATTCCAAGCTTCTTGCGCCGGGTCCGCTGGCGGGCTTTGCCGATCTCGACGTGATGGCGCTCGCGCGAGGAGGCACACCGCAGTTCATGTATCTCTGGATGCCGTAACGAAATATGAGCCGATCAGACGCGCGCGGGCGACCGCATGAATTTCCGATGGCACAATCACGCGACCATTCTATCGATTCTGTTCTTTCGGCGCGGATCGGGCGTCGGGCGCTGCTTGGGTACGGTATCCGAGGAGCGTTGGGGCTGTATGGCCTCGTGAGCATGGGGGCGGTAACCGGGATTGCGTCCATGCTGGCCGGCTGTTATCGGGCGCCGGGCACGTCACGCGACCAATTCATTTACATCAGTGAAGAAAAAGAAATCGCCATGGGCGTCAGCGCGTTCCACGAGGTGTTGCGCAAAGCCCGCCTGAGCCAGGACTTGGAAATCAACGAAATGGTCCACCGGGTCGGCAATCGAATTGCCGCCGCCGCCAATAAGCCTGAGTATCAATGGGAATTTGCCGTCATCGACGACGACAAGACGGTGAATGCCTTCGCCCTGCCGGGCGGCAAGGTTGCGATTTTCACAGGCATTCTCAAATATACGAAGACTGAAGACGGGTTGGCAACCGTGATGGGGCATGAGGTCGCGCACGCGCTGCAGCGTCATGGCGCCGAGCGGTACAGCCGAGGGATTCTGGAAACCATCGGGCAGGTCGGCGCGCTTGCCGCCGGCGCGATGGCGGGACGTCCGGATGCGGCGATGGCGGCGATGAGCGCCTATGGCGTCGGCGTGTCGTTGCCGTTTGGGCGAAGCCAGGAGTCGGAAGCGGATCTGATCGGGCTTCGGCTGATGGCCCAGGCCGGCTATGACCCCCGTGAAGCGGTGCCGTTTTGGGAGCGCATGAGCGGCTGTCCCAGGCAGCTGATCGGCAAGGCCTGTTTCAGATCGCAGCAAACGATTCCTGAGTTCCTATCGACCCATCCGTCCGATGTGTCCCGCATCAATCAGATCGAAGACTGGCTGCCGGATGCAATGAAATATTACCGAGGACCGGGGGGAGACATTCCGCCATCCATGACGATACCGAAACCGTACCGTCCTCCGATCGGGCCGCTGCCGCAGTCCGGCGGGCCGGCGCTTTTCTCATAGGAACATATGCCGAAACGCACAGACATCCGTTCCATTCTCATGATCGGGTCCGGCCCGATCGTCATCGGGCAGGCCTGCGAATTCGACTATTCTGGCACGCAAGCCTGCAAAGCTCTCAAAGAGGAAGGCTATAAAGTCATCCTCATCAACAGCAACCCTGCCACGATCATGACCGATCCGGAGATGGCGGACCGAACGTATGTGGAACCGATTACGCTGGATGTCGTCGAGAAAGTGATCGAGCGCGAGAGACCCGACGCGTTGCTGCCGACGATGGGCGGGCAAACGGCGCTCAACGCGACCGTGGGATTGGTCAAACGCGGCGTGCTTGAGAAATACGGGGTCCGGCTCATCGGCGCCTCGGCCGAAGCCATCCATAAAGCGGAGGATCGGGAGGCCTTCAAGCTGGCGATGCAGCGGATCGGCTTGCGTGTGCCCAAGAGCGGCACGGCGCACACGCGTCAGGAGGCGGTCGGGATTCTGGATATGGTCGGATTTCCGGCCATCATTCGCCCGTCCTTTACGATGGGGGGAACGGGTGGAAACATCGCCTACAATCGGGAAGAGTTTGAAAAACTGATCGATTGGGCTCTGGTGATGAGTCCGGTCAGCCAAGTGTTGATCGAGGAGTCGGTCATCGGGTGGAAAGAATATGAATTGGAAGTCATGCGCGACCTGAAGGACAACGTCGTGATCGTCTGTCCTATCGAGAATCTCGACCCGATGGGCGTCCACACCGGCGACAGTATCACCGTTGCGCCGGCTATGACATTGACCGACAAAGAGTATCAGCGGATGCGGGATGCCGCGCTCCGGATTATTCGTGAAATCGGAGTCGATACAGGCGGCTCGAACATCCAGTTCGGCATCGATCCGGCGAACGGAGATATGGTCGTCATCGAAATGAATCCACGGGTCTCCAGGAGTTCGGCGTTGGCGTCGAAAGCGACGGGGTTCCCGATCGCGAAAATCGCCGCCAAGCTGGCAGTCGGCTATACCTTGGATGAAATCACCAACGACATCACCGGCACGACCAAGGCGTCGTTCGAACCGGCAATCGACTATGTGGTGGTGAAGATTCCTCGGTTCGCGTTTCAGAAATTCAAAGGCGCCGATCCCACGTTGACGACGCAAATGAAATCGGTTGGTGAGGCGATGGCCATCGGGAGGACCTTCAAGGAAGCGCTGCAGAAGGCCATCCGTTCCCTGGAGCTGGATCTCAATGGGTTGTCCTCGCGGATGGGGATCGATCGGGGAATCCCTCCGGAGTTCAACCGGGGCGAGGCGTTGGAGAATGTTCGCCAGATGTTGCGCACGCCGCTGCCCGAACGCTTGTGGTATCTGGCCGATGGGATTCGCCTGGGTCTCACGAATGAGGAGTTGTTCGCGATAACGAAGATCGACCCCTGGTTCATCGAGCAGATCCGGGAGCTGATCGGGTTCGAGCAGGTGCTGTTGGCCAAATCAGGGACCACGGCCTTGGCGCCGGCGGATGAGTGGCTCTGGGAAGCCAAACAACAGGGGTTCTCGGACGATCGGATCGGCCAATTGCTCGGTGTCGAGCCGGCAAAAGTCCGCAAGGCGCGCATGGGATCGGGGAAGAGTGGAACCGGCGCGGCTCCGGGCCGATCCGTCACATACAAGCGGGTCGACACCTGCGCGGCGGAGTTCGAAGCCCATACGCCGTATCTCTATTCTACATATGGAAGCGAATGCGAGGCCCGGCCGTCGGATCGGAAAAAGGTCGTCATCCTCGGCGGTGGCCCCAACCGCATAGGGCAGGGAATCGAATTCGACTACTGCTGTGTGCATGCGGCCATGGCCCTACGCGAAGAAGCGATCGAAACGATCATGGTGAATTGCAATCCGGAAACAGTGAGCACGGATTATGACACGTCGGACCGGCTCTACTTCGAGCCGCTCACGGAGGAGGATGTCCTCAATATCGTGAAGGCGGAACAGCCGATGGGGGTCGTGTTGCAGTTCGGCGGGCAGACTCCGTTGAAGCTGGCGCTTCCGTTGTCCAAGGCCGGGGTGAAGATTCTCGGCACCAGCCCCGACGCGATCGATTTGGCGGAAGATCGCGAGCGGTTCCGGGATTTCTTGAATACGCTCGGCCTCCGGCAAGCGGAAAGCGGGATGGCCCGCTC
>JAOUEB010000044.1 GCA_029858925.1 Nitrospira sp. | reverse complement strand
CGGAACGGACTGCGGTCGAGACCTTCCTCAAGGGCATCAAGCATGCCTCCGAGGTCTTTCAGAAAGATCCATTGGGTGTGCCCATGATTTCGAATTGGAGCCGCGTGGCGGCGGCGGTTCCGGACGTATTCGATCGTCTTGTTCGGGCCGTAGAGGAGGACCATCGGTGGGATCCGACGCAATAGAAAAGACATCCGGCAGGCTGCAGCAGAAACCGCCGGTGGCGCTCACGCCGGAGACCGAGTCTCGGGTGCAGGCCATCGGGGAAGCCGAGATCCTGGTCGGCATTCCCAGCTACAATAATGTCGATACCATCGCGCATGTGGTTCGCGCCGTCAGCGCCGGCCTGGCCAAGTATTTCCCGGGTCGGCGCGCGGTGCTGGTCAATTCCGACGGCGGGTCGTCGGATGGGACACCCGAGGCGGTCTCGCGGGCGGTGGTGGATTTCAGCGCGCTCCTCGTCAGCGATCATCAGAGTCCCCTTCAGAAAATCATCACCCCCTATCACGGGATTCCGGGAAAAGGGAGCGCGTTTCGAACGGTCTTCGAGGTCGCCCGGCGCGTGAAGGCGAAGGCCTGCGCAGTCGTGGATTCCGACTTGCGCAGCATCACGCCGGAATGGATCGAACTGCTGCTCCGTCCGATCCTCGACGAGAAGTACGACTATGTGGCGCCGTACTACCTGCGCCATAAGTACGACGGGACGATCACGAACAGCATCGTGTATCCGCTCACGAGAGCGCTCTACGGTCAACGGATCAGGCAGCCGATCGGGGGCGATTTCGGATTTTCCGGACGCTTGACGGAACATTACCTGGATCAGCATGTCTGGGAATCGGATGTGGCGCGATTCGGGATCGACATCTGGATGACGACCGAGGCCATCGCCAGCGGCGCCAGAGTGTGTCAAAGTTTTCTCGGCGCCAAGATCCACAACCCCAAAGATCCGTCGGCTGATCTGGCCGCCATGCTGATGCAGGTGCTGGGGGCGGTGTTCGCCTTGATGGAAGAGCACGACAAGGTCTGGCTCGATCGGAAGGTTTCAGAGCCGGTGAAATTGTTTGGGTTTCAATATGAAGTGGGCGTCGAGCCGGTCAATGTAAATGTGGAGCGCATGATCGCCGCGTTTCAACTCGGGTTGGAGGATCTCGTGCCTATCTGGGAACAGATACTGGGCCGGGGGATCGTGGCGGAGCTCCTGCCGCTGCGGGCGGCGTCTCCCGCCGAGTTTCGCATTGCCGACGACTTGTGGGTGCGTATCGTCTACGAAGCAGCCGTGGCCTACCGAGCGCGTGTGATGCCCCGCGAGCATCTGCTGAAGGCCTTGACGCCGCTGTATCTCGGCCGGACGGCGACGTTCGTGTTGGAGACGCAGGGATTGACGACCGCTGAAGCGGAAGGACGAATCGAACAACTGTGCCTAGTCTATGAGTCGAGGAAATCCTATCTCGTCGAGCGCTGGCATGGCCAGCCGCAGGCGTGATGCCTGCCGAAGTCGGCGGAATGAGGGGAGGGGGATATGAAAGACTTTTTCGATAAGGCGCTGCTTGCGCCGTTGGAGCATCTCGGCGGGCAAGTTCTGGCGGTGTTGCCGAATGTGCTGGCCATGGCCATCATCGTGGGGGTCGGCTTCGTGGCGGCTTGGGCGCTGGGGCATGCCGTCGAACGATTGTTGCGCGTCATGCGGTTGGATGAGCTGTGCAACCGTCTGGGCATCAACGCCGCGCTGGCGCGCGGAGGCGTGAAGGCCGATCCGTCGCGCATCGTCGGGCGCACCACCTATTGGATGATCGTCTCCTTTGCGGTCATCGCGGGCCTTGGCGCGCTCAACCTCCAGCCGATCAACCGATTTGCCCAGTCGTTCCTGGCCTACATTCCGCATGTGTTGACCGGAGGCGTGATCTTGGTGGCCGGGTACCTGCTCTCCAATTTCATCTCGCAGGGCGTGCTGATCGCGGCGGTCAATGCCGGGTTACCGCCTGCGCGGCTGATCGCGAACATGTCACGCTGGGGCGTTCAGCTCTTTGCGCTGGCGATGGCGTTGGAGGAACTGGGGATTGCGCAAAGCGTGGTGATCGTCGGATTCGGAATTACCTTTGGAGGCGTCGTGTTCGCAACGTGTTTGGCGTTCGGGCTGGGAGCCAAGGATTTGGCGAAGGACTATCTTGAGCGAACCCTCTCCAATCGGCCCCGCGATCGCGCCCCGGACGACCTGAGGCATCTGTGATGGCAGGTGCGTTCCTCCTCCTCTGGGTGCTGTCGGCGGCCGGCTGCGCGCAGGGTGGAGGAGGAGCGGACCCTGCGGCCACCGTTCTGGTCTTCAAGCACGGAAAACTGTCCGGCGACGGCGCGGTGGTTTCAGAACTGCTCCGCGAGTTTGAACAGCGCCGGCCCGGTGTGCTCGTTCGCGAGGAACTTCTGCCTGCCTCCTCGGATCGCCAACATCAGTACTATGCCATGAACCTTGACGGAGGAAAGGCGCCCTTCGATCTGCTCGCCGTCGACACGATCTGGGTGCAGGAATTCGCCAAGGCGGGATGGGTCGCCCCCCTCGACGACCTCCTGCCTCAGGCTGAGCGGGATGAGTTTTTTCCTGGGCCGATCATGGCGGCGACGTTCGATCACAAACTGTACGCCGTGCCCTGGTATGTGGACGCGGGTGTGCTCTACTACCGGCGGGACCTGCTGGACCGCCATGGGATCGCTCCTCCCGCGACATGGCCGGAGCTCGTTCATGCGGCCCGGGTGATTCTCGACGCAGAGCAGGACGCTGAGCTGGCTGGGTTCGTGTGGCAAGGGAAGCAATATGAAGGGCTGATCTGTGCAGCGCTGGAAGTGATTCGGAGCCATGGGACTGATCTGTGGACAGGGGATCGTGGCCGGGCTGAAACCGGTCTGCAGTTTCTGCGTGACACCATCTCCGTGCATGGGATTACGCCGCTCTCCACAAGCATGGCCGATGAAGAATCGACCCGCCGGCTCTTTGGGGACGGCCGCGCGCTGTTCATGCGCAATTGGCCCTATGCCTGGTCGTTGCTGGAACGAGCGGGGTCGCCGGTTCGAGGAAAGATCGGCATGGCACCGCTTCCGTCATTCGCCGGCCATGCCGCCGCGCCGGTCTTGGGTGGATGGCTGCTCGCGGTCCCGCAACATTCTCCCCGACGAGAAGCGGCACGCGAGCTGATTCGTTTCTTAACCTCGCCGGATGCGCAACGCCGGATCGCCGTCGCGATCGGGTACAACCCGGCGAGGCGGGCGCTGTATGCCGAGAAATCCTTGCTGGACATCCGGCCCGTGCTAAAGGACCTCTATCCGATCTTTCTCGCGGCGCGGCCTCGGCCGGTGACGCCCTATTATCTAATGCTCTCGCAATCGGCGCAGCCGGAAGTGAGCGCCCTCGTGGTCGGACGCAAAACGGCTCGGGAAACCCTCGAGGCCGTCCGCCGTCATGCGGAGAGGCTGGCGATCGACGAGGGGGCTCCATTCGTCGAGGCACCCCTATGACGTCTCCGCGATTCACCGGAACGGAAAGGCCGACCGGCCTGTTCCGCCTGTCCGAACGGGGATGGGGCTACCTCCTGGCCGCTCCCGCTTTCGCGCTGGTCGGTCTCATGGCCCTCGCTCCAATCATGGCGGCCTTGTGGTTGAGCCTGCATCGTCGTATGCCGATCTTCGGAGTGGATGAATTCGTGGGGATCTGGAACTATCTCCAACTATGGAACGACGATCGGTTCTGGGCCGCCTGCCGGACTACGTTGTATTTTACCGGTCTGTCCGTCACCGCTGAACTGATCCTAGGATTCGGGTTGGCCATCCTGCTGGACCGTGTGACCAGTGGAACAGGCCGGTCGCCTCGTCTGGCGCAGGTCATGATCATCCTGCCCTGGGCCATCCCAACGGTGGTGTCGGCCCAGATCTGGGCCTGGTTGTACCAACCGGATTACGGCCTGCTCACGTATCTGCTTCTTCAGTCCGGATTCATCGCCGCGCCCATCGACTGGCTGGCAGATCCCGACTGGGCCATCCATGCAGCGGTCGTCATGGATATCTGGAAGACCACACCGTTCGCGGCATTGCTGCTGCTGGCGGGATTGACATCCGTGCCGCAGGAACTCTACGCGGCTGCGCGGGTCGATGGCGCGGGGGTCTGGCATCAGTTTCGCCACATTACAGTGCCGCTCTTGATGCCGGTCATCGTCATCGTGCTCGTCTTCCGCACGATGGATGCGGTCCGGGTGTTCGATGCGGTGTTCGTGCTGACCGGCGGAGGGCCTGGCAACACGACCGAAACGCTCTCGATCTATGCCTATAAGACATTATTTCAAACCTTGCAATTTGGGTACGGCTCCGCCTTGGCCACCGCGATGTTTGTCATCGTCGCGGCGCTCTCCTCGCTGTATGTATTGCTGTTGCGGCGCCATCTGCGGGAGACGATGTGATGCGGGATGCGGAAGGCCATGGGAAGTTCGGCGGAGTCGGATCGTTGCGCAACGCGGGCTTGAGGTTCTGTCTCCTCGTCTCGGTCGGCCTGTTCTGTCTTGGGCCGGTGCTCTGGCAGGCGGTGACGTCCGTGAAGCCGGACCAGGATCTCGTGCGGTTGCCGCCGATATGGCCGGACCATGCGACGGGGTCGCACTATGAACGGGTGTTGCTGGAGTCACCGCTGGCGCAGTCGCTTGCAAACAGCGCGATCGTAGCGGCGAGTGCGACCACAGTGGCGGTCGTCGTCGGTTCGTTCTGCGCGTTTGCTCTGGCGCGGTTGCCGATAGCCGGCAAGCCGGTCATTTTGGGGCTCGTGCTGGCGACGTCGATGTTTCCTCCTATAGCCGTGATCAGCCCGTTGTACCTGTTGATGCGGGCGCTCGGACTGCGGGACACGCTGGTGGCAGTGGGGCTCACCCATGCGGTCTACGCCCTTCCGCTCGCCGTATGGCTCTTGACGAGCGTATTCAGGCAATTGCCGAGCGAGCTCTATTACGCCGCTCGTGTGGATGGCTGCACACCGCTGCGAGCGTTGCTCACGGTGCTTCTGCCGCTGGCGCGCCCGGGTCTGGCCGTGGCGGCGCTGTTGGTCTTCATCTTTTCGTGGAACGAGTTCATGTTTGCCTTGACCCTCACGGCCAGCGATTCCACCAGGACCGCGCCGGTGGCGGTGGCGCTGTTTCCTGGTTTATATGAAATTCCCTGGGGTGATCTCGCGGCGGCATCTCTGCTCGTCACATTGCCGGTGGCCGGGCTTGCCGTCCTGTTTCAACGCCACATCGTGGCGGGATTGACGGCCGGCAGCGTGAAAGGGTAGCCGCGGATGGCGGAAGTGCGGGTGGAACATCTCTCGAAACGGTTCGGGGCGGCGAGCGTCCTCCCCGACGTGACGTTGACGATCCGTGACGGAGAGCTCTTCGCGATCGTGGGGCCCTCGGGGTGCGGAAAATCCACGCTGCTGCATCTTCTCGCCGGTTTGGATCGCCCGACATCCGGACGCATCCTGTTCGACGGGGTGGACGTGACCGGCCTGGAACCGCGGGAACGAGACGTGGCGTTGGTATTTCAAAGCTACGCCCTCTATCCGCATATGAGCGTGCGGGAGAACCTCGCCTTTCCGCTTCGCGTCGCCCAACGCAAGAACGGCTTGGATCGGCGGCAGATTGAAGATGAAGTGCGGCGGGTCTCCGGATTCCTGGGGTTGGATACCCTGCTCGATCGGAGGCCTCGCGAGCTTTCGGGAGGCCAGCGGCAGCGGGTGGCGCTGGGCAGGGCGCTGATCCGAAAGCCCCGCGTGTTTTTGATGGACGAACCCCTGTCGAATCTCGATGCGCAATTGCGCGCCTCAATGCGCGCGGAACTGCGCCGGCTCCATGAGGAGCTGAAGATTACCACCGTGTATGTCACGCACGACCAAACGGAAGCGCTGACGTTGGCCGACCGGTTGGCGGTGCTCAACCACGGCGAGGTGCAACAGGTAGATCATCCTCACGAGATTTATCAGCGCCCCGGCAACTTGTTCGTCGCGGGGTTCATGGGCTATCCCCCGATGAATCTGCTGGAGGCGCAGGCCGAAGGAGAGAGCCTCCGGGCCGGGCCGATCCGGCTGACTGGATCAAGCCTGCCGTCGGAGCTTCGTCATGATCGGATGGTCATGGCTGGTATCAGGCCGGAGGCGATCCTCGTGGAGCCTGCCGAAAAGATCGGTGAAGAAGGCGCCGTGGCCGGTGTGGTCCGTCTCATCGAGCCGTCTGGATCAGGAATGTGGGTGACCGTGGATCTTCAAGATACGCGTGGCGTCACGACGATCATTGGAGCGGCGGCGGCCGGGTTCGTTCCACGGATCAGGGATTCTGTGGCGGTCGTTGCGCGCCGGCCGGCCGTGCATCTATTCGATCCCGCAACCGGGCAGCGGATTGGGTCTGCATAGGGACATCATAGAAAAGGAGGAACAATGATTCGGCGAGCATTCTGCATCGGCATCGCGCTGTTGAGTCTGAACGGCTGCCTCTCGCCTTTGGCGATGCATCGCGCCGTGCTGGAGTACGACCGGACGGTCAATCTGTTGGAAGCGGAAATGCTGTTGTTGAACATCGCGCGGGCGAAGCAAGGGCAGCCGCTGCACTTCACCGCCGTCTCGAACGTCGCGGCGACGTTCGATTTCCGGTCGAGCGGCGGCATCGGGGGCCAGTTGTTCGAGAGCAGCGGCCCGGTGTTCGCCAGGAATTTCTACATGTTCAATCTGGGCGCGAGCATGGCTGAGAGCCCCACCGTCAGTATCATCCCGGTCCAGGGAGAAGATTTCACCAAGCGCATCCTGACTCCGATGGATGAGACGAAGTTCGATTTCCTCGTGACGCAGGGGGTCGAGCCGGCCATCGTGCTCCGGCTCATGGGGCGCGGGTTGGCCGTCGAATCGGACGGCCAGCGGACTTTTTATCTCAATCTGCCGCACAGGCCGGATGAATATCGGGAGTTCCGCAAACGCATCCTCCACCTGTCGGGCTTGAATGTTGCCCGTGAACTCCACGTCGGACCGATCACCTTCGAGGAGGCCTGGCCGCTGCCTCTCGATCATCCGCTGACCGGCCAAGCGCTCGACAAAGGCTATGAATGGAGCCGGGATGAGAGAGGTCATGCGCAGTTGATTCGACGGGTGACGGGGCGAGTGGCTCTGACCAATTATGATCCGGGCTCGTTGGGAAACGAGGAGCGGCGTCGGCTTCATCAACAGGCCGATCGGTATCCCCGGAACTATATCCTGGTGGATATTCGTCCCGGCCATCCCGGCGGCGATTATCCGTGGCAGGGCCAGATCAAGCTCCGCAGCTTCAACGGCATTCTTGGCTTTCTCGCGCGAGGCATTGCCGCGGAGCCTGAGTTCGGGGTCGAGCCGGATCCGCGCAGCAAACAGGCGCCTCGGAATCCCGTCAGAACGCTCGCCATTGCGGAAACGGACGATCGTCCATCGGAGGCGGTGTTCGCCGCGACGCTGGAAGACCGATGGTATGCGATGGACGGAGGATCGGAAGGCGACGAGGAGCCCAGACGCTGGAATCGAGAGGCGTTCGAGTTGTTGAGTCAGCTCTATCAGATGACGGTGACGGACGTCGCCCGCGTGCCGACGTTGCCGATCACGATTGCAAAATAAGCGGATCGGCGGAGGTCACGCTAATGCCTCCCGTCAAGCCGTAACACGGCGATCGATCGGCCCTCCATGTCGTACCGCTCACCCCCCTTGAGGATCGTGACCGGTTTCTCGGTCTCCCCTGTGAGCGCAGTATCCAGGAGCGGACACCAGCGAATGCCGCTCTTGTGGGCCGGCAGCGTGAAGGCCAGCGGCGTATGGTGGGCGTTCAACAGAATCAGCAGGGTGTCGCCAATGATCGGCCGTCCCTTGGCATCGGTTTCGCTGATGGCATCGCCTGCCAGCCGGAGCGTGAGCGATTTGGAGTACCCCGCATTCCAATCTTCGTCGGTCATTTCTTTGCCGTCCGGCCGAAACCAA
>JAOUEB010000043.1 GCA_029858925.1 Nitrospira sp. | reverse complement strand
CATGCCGCAAAGACAGAGGCAGGACTTTAAAACACCTGTCCCAAGGACATTGTTTTGCGATTGTCGGTTGTACCGTTTCCGCAAGAGAGCGTGATGCCATCAGACCCTAACAACCGCCCCCCTATTCCACCATTCACTCAGGACACTGCTGCCCAGAAGGTCCGAATGGCGGAAGACGCGTGGAATACGCGTGACCCCGAAAGAGTATCGTTGGCCTACAGCGCGGACAGCCAGTGGCGAAATCGCTCGGAGTTTCTGTCTGGGCATGAGGCGATTGTCCGGTTTCTACGGCGCAAATGGAAGACCGAAGTGGATTACCGTCTGATCAAGGAACTCTGGGCCTACCAAGGTAACCGGATTGCCGTGCGTTTCGCCTACGAGTGGCACGATGACTCAGGAAATTGGTTCCGCTCATACGGAAACGAGAATTGGGAATTCGACGACAACGGCCTCATGCGCCGGCGTATCGCAAGTATCAATGACCTGGCAATCTCCGAAAAGGATCGAAGGTATTTCTGGCCCATCGGTCGACGGCCCGACGATCACCCTGGGCTGTCGGAGCTTGGTCTCTAGAATTCTGTTCACATCATAATCGCGACCCGGACGATTTCGTAGCAGCGCATCGGGAAAATCCTGAGCACATAACAGCTGCAATTGTCCGGCTGTGCGTGCCGCATGCTGACGGGCGAGAGTGGCGAGACTGGCAAGGATGGGCCTTGCGCATCACGCGAGTCTCGCTTTTCGCAACTGTCGCGCGGAGGTCACCCCTTCGCCACGAACTGCCATGAGTCAGGCAGCTTACTGACGGCCCCTCAAAAGATCGCGGATTTCTGTCAACAATTTCTCTTCGTTGGACGGCGCTGGCGGAGCAGGCGGCGGCGGAGCTGTTTCTTTTTTCAACCGATTCATCTGTTTGACCAACATGAAGATGACGAAGGCAATGATGCGAAAGTCAGAGACGCTTTGCAGAAAGACCCCGTAATTAAGCGTCGAGGCGGCGGCCGCTTTCGCCGCCACCAAGGATGGTGCGGGGTATTGGACATATTGATGAAGAGGCTGGAAAAATCCACTTTGCCCATCAGCGGCCCAAGGGGAGGCATGAGGACGTCGCTGACGAGCGACGAGACGATCTTGCCGAAGGCGCCGCCGATGATCACGCCGATCGCCATGTCGAGGACATTACCGCTCATGGCACCCCCCCCCTCAACTCTTTCAGCATTCTGCCCCCTCTCGCAGGCTGCGAAACAATCGGGTTTCATGCTTCGGCAAGCTCAGCACGAACGGATAACGCCAGCATATTCAATGAGCGCACCGTTCGCCCTGAGGCTCTCGATGGATGAGCGGAGGGTTTTCCGCAGCCTGCTAGAGTGGGGTCTTGGAATGATTGACAACTCGCGGGATGGCCATGCTTTGTACGGGCTTGGCCCGCCCGTTTCAGGGCTGAGCTCGGTCGAGACCGAATGCGGTATGCAGGGCGCGCATGGCCAGTTCGAGATACTTTTCGTCAATCACGCAGGAGATTTTGATCTCCGAGGTGCTGATCATCATGATATTGACGCCCTCGCGCGCGAGCACTTCGAACATTTTCGCCGCGACTCCTGAATGGGATCGCATGCCCACCCCGATGAGCGAAACCTTTGCAATGGCTTCGGTCACCGACACCGACTTGGCCTCGATGTCCTTGGCCACGGCTTCAATGATCGGCACGGCTTTTTTGAGATCGACACGCGGCACCGTGAAGGACAGATCCGTCGTAGCCGCCTGGCTGATATTCTGAATGATCATGTCGACATTGATATGGGCCTCCGCCACGGTCCCGAAAATCCGCGCAGCGACGCCCGGCTTATCGGGTACGCCGACGATCGTGATCTTCGCCTGATTGCGGTCCCCGGTGACTCCGGCCACCGCCACCGCTTCCATGTCCGTATCTTCCTTCGTCACGAGGGTCCCCTTTCCTTCCTTGAAGCTCGAATTCACCTCCACCGGCACGTTGAACTTGGCCGCAAACTCGACCGATCTGGTCTGAAGGACTTTGGCCCCGAGGCTGGCCATTTCGAGCATCTCTTCGTAGGAGATTTTATCGATCCGCCGCGCCGTCGGCACAATATTGGGGTCCGCCGTGTAGACTCCGTCCACGTCGGTAAAGATGACACAGCGGTCCGCCTTCAACGCCGCGGCCAACGCCACGGCGGAAAGATCGGACCCTCCGCGGCCGAGCGTCGTCACATCCGACTGTGCATTGATCCCTTGGAACCCCGCCACGACCGGAATGATACCTTCTTCCAGCGCCTCGCGGATTCGATCCGCCGTGACCCGCGCGATGCGGGCGTTGGTATGGGCGCTATCGGTCATGATGCCGACTTGCCGGCCCGTGTAGGACCGTGCATTGATCCCCCGCCCGCGCAATTCCATGGCCAACAGGGCAATCGTGACCCGCTCTCCGGTCGAG
The DNA here is from genome assembly GCA_029858925.1 of Nitrospira sp. GTDB lineage: Bacteria > Nitrospirota > Nitrospiria > Nitrospirales > Nitrospiraceae > Nitrospira_D. Next base: position 5,651 of record JAOUEB010000043.1, on the reverse strand, counting down.
AGCAGCATGTCCAGCTCGCGCTCGTCCGGAACCGGTGTCGCCTCATGCGCCAGCTTGAGCAAGCGGTCCGTTTCGCCGCTCATGGCGGATAGCACGACTACGATCCGATGCCCCTCCCGCTGTGTTCGGACCACCCGGTCGGCGACCCGGTGAATCCGCTCGATCGATCCGACCGACGTGCCGCCATACTTTTGGACGATCAATGCCACCGGCGTCACCCGTTTGCAAAGAGCTTGTTGACAAACTTGGTGGCGTCGCGGACCGGCGTCTCTGCAGCCTGGGCGTCGGACTCTGTAAACCGACGGCTCCCCGGCGCCGCCGCCTTTCCGCCTCCTTCTCCGAAGGCATAGAACGCGGGGACTTGCGAGACATCGCCATGATCACAAATGACCAGATAGCGGTACGGCCCCTGTTTGGCCAATCCCTCGATCACGGGACCGACGAGATCTCGATCGAACGCTTCGATGCCGCGCACCTTTGCGTTGGGATCAGAACTGTGAACAACCTCGTCCGTCAGCCCGGCATGCACATAGATGAAGTCTTTCTTGGCAGATTCCGCCAGCGCCATGGCCGCCTTCGCGCGGAGGTCTCCGGCCGCAAGCTGATCGGGGTCCACCGCATCGAGGCCGGCACAGATCCCAACACCGCGCTGCACGTCGCTCGTGGCCACGACCGCGCCTTTGATGTGATACTTTTCCGGCAGGCTCGGCCACAGGACGGCCCGCCCCTCACCCCACAGCCAGACGCAATTCGCCGGCTTCTTGCCTGCGGCTTCCCGTTCCTCGTTCACCGGATGATCGCGCAGAATCAGGTGCGCGGCGTCCATGAGCATCCGAAGAATGTCGGCGCCGTCACCGGTGGGTAATGCATCCGCGATGGACCGGCCGAGGACGGTCTTGGGATCCACGCAGACCGCCCGTGACTTTCCGTTGACCCAGACCATGAGATGGCGATGGCCCGCTCCGGGATAAAATTGGATGGTCTCGGACCCCAGTTGTTCGTTCATCGCCTCGATCAATTCCCGAGCCTCTTCCGTGTCAATCAAGCCGGCGGTCGCATCGTCCAATAGCACGTGGGAACCCAGTTTCTTGATGTCGCCGATGGCCTTTCCACCTTCCGGCTTCACGGTCACCATCGTGCACCGATAGACCACGTCCTGTTCTGTCACGGAGACGCCCAAGCTGGCCGCTTCAAGCGGGCCCGGGCCTTGATAATACTTCTTCGGGTCATATCCAAGAATTGCCGCGCTGCTCAATCCGCTTCTATAGAGCAGGCCGTCGGTGGGAATCAGGAGCCTGCCGAGCTCTCCGCTCTGCGCCAGACGATCGAGATGAGGGGTCGAGGAAGCCTGAAGCGGCGTACGGCCGCCCAGTTCTTGCCGAGGCTGATCGGCCATTCCACCGGCGTGCAAGATTACATATTTCATCTGGTCTGCACCATGCTTACATCCGCAAGAGACGGGCGACATCCTCGCGTGTCGCTTTGACGGTCAACGGTTGCTTGGACACGCTGATGGCCGTATCCGCATCTTTCAACCCATGCCCAGTTAAGGTGCATACCACCGTGTCTCCTTCTCGTAGCGCCCCTGCCCGATGCAATTTGGCCACTCCTGCGACCGATGCGGCGGAAGCCGGTTCGCAAAAGACGCCCTCTGTGGACGCCACGGTTACATAGGCGTGAAGAATTTCTTCGTCGGTCACCATATCGATGGCGCCGGAAGACTCGTCGACAGCCTTCAGGGCCGCCGACCAGCTGGCCGGGTTGCCGATGCGAATCGCCGTCGCAACAGTCTGTGGCTGCTCCACTATTTTTCCCAGCACGATCGGAGCCGCGCCGGCAGCCTGAAATCCCATCATGCGGGGAAGTTTCGTCGTTTGATTCGCCATGCGATACTCCTGATATCCCTTCCAGTAGGCCGTAATATTTCCCGCATTGCCAACCGGCAGCACATGAAGCATCGGCGCATCGCCGAGTTGATCGCACACCTCGAACGCGGCGGTCTTCTGGCCTTCGATTCGGAATGGATTCAGTGAGTTGACCAACTCGATATGATGGGCGGCTGAGAGATCCTTGACGAGCGTGAGAGCCTGGTCGAAATTCCCTTCGATTTGAATCACCGTGGCTTGATGCATCATCGCTTGAGAGAGTTTCCCCATCGCGATCTTGCCGGCGGGAATCAGCACGTAGACGGCCACCCCTGCGCGGGCGCCATAGGCGGCGGCGGCGGCGGACGTGTTGCCGGTGGAGGCGCACATCACGGCTCGAGCGCCCTGTTCGACCGCCTTCGAAATCGCCATCGTCATGCCGCGGTCTTTGAATGAGCCCGTCGGATTCATACCCTCGAATTTAAGGTGCAGGTCGATCCCTGGCGCAATCGCCTTGGCCAGTCTCGCCGCGCGAATGAGCGGCGTATTGCCCTCGGACAGGCTGATGACCGGTGTCTGATCAGACACCGGAAGAAACTTGCGATATTCTTCGATAATGCCGCGCCAGCGATTCATCCGATCACTCGTCCATTCACTCGTCTCGGCCTTCAACCCGAATAAGCGTCGCGGGTTCGGATACGAAGGCCTTGCGGTTGATGTCGCGGAGCGCCGTTTGCACATCGCGCTCCTTGGCCATATGCGTCTTGATGACCACCGACACCGTCTGCCCTTCCCGGCGCCCCTGCTGCAACATCGACGAAATACTGATGCCGCAGCGGCCCAGTTCGCCGGCAATCTGCGCCAAGACGCCGGGACGATCGACCACCATGAATCGCAGATAGTACAGCGAGCTGATTTCTTCTATCGGCTTCATGCGCATCGGTCGCCGCTCTTCCTGTCGAAACGACGCAACTGGCACACGGCCGACCGCGCCCTTGAGCAAATTCCGGCCGATAGCGATCACGTCGCTCACCACAGCGCTCCCGGTCGGCATCGATCCGGCCCCTCGGCCGTATAAAATGACGTCGCCGACTGCGTCGCCGACCAATTGAATCGCGTTATAGACGCCGTCGACCTGCGCGATAGGAGAGGCCGACGGCACCATCGTGGGGTGCACACGGGCTTCGACTTCGCCGTCCGCAAGCTTCGCGATGCCCAGCAGTTTGATCGTAAACCCGAATTCCTTCGCATAGGCGATGTCGGTCGGCGTGATGTGCGTGATCCCTTCGGTAAAGATCTCTTTGAAATTCACCGGCGTGCCGTAGGCCAGACTCACGAGAATGGCGAGTTTGTGCGCCGAGTCGATTCCCGCCACGTCGAAGGTGGGGTCTGCTTCGGCGTATCCGGCTTGCTGCGCGTCTTTGAGCACCGACTCGAAACTCTCGCCCTCGCGGGTCATTCTCGATAGAATGTAATTCGAGGTGCCGTTGATGATGCCATAGATGGACTCGATCGTATTGCCTGCAAGGCCTTCCATCAGCGATCGAACGACGGGAATCCCACCGCCCACGCTGGCTTCGAACCCTACATCCACGCCCTGGCGCGTCGCGGCCTCGAAAATTTCTTCTCCGTGGAGAGCGAGAAGCGCCTTGTTTGCCGTGACCACCTGCTTGCCCGCGGCAATCGCCTCCAGGATAACGCGCTTGGCCGTATCGTATCCGCCGATCAGTTCGATCACAACGTCGATGGCGGGATCGTGGAGCACCTGCTTCGCATCGGTCGTCAACAGGCCTGACGGCAGCACCATCCCACGATCGCGCGTGACATCGAGATCCGCGATGCGGATCAGTTCGACGGGCACACCGACACGGCGTCGAATGAGCGCCGCATTGTCGAGAAGCACTTTCGCCGTGCCGACGCCCACCGTGCCGAAACCGATGATGCCGACCCCGATGCGAGACTTCATTCTTCCGCTCCGTCGAGTTTGAGCGTTTTGCGAATCCCCCTGACCGCTTGGCGCGTGCGATGCTCGTTTTCCACCAGCCCAAACCGCACGTACTCATCGCCGCCCTCGCCAAACCCGATCCCTGGAGAGACCGCAACTTTCGCTTCTTTGAGCAGGAGCTTTGAAAATTCAAGAGACCCCATGTGGCGGTACGGAAGGGGAATGTGCGCCCACACGAACATCGTGGCCATCGGCTTCGCTACCTTCCATCCGATGCGATTCAACCCGCCGACCAAGACATCGCGCCGTTTCTGATAACGCAAAACCGTCTCCTTGACGCATTCCTGAGGTCCGTTCAGCGCGATCACGCTGGCGATTTGAATGGGTTGGAAAATGCCGTAGTCCAAATAGCTCTTAATTTTCGCCAGCGCGCCCACGACCTCGCGATTGCCCACACAAAATCCCACGCGCCATCCGGGCATGTTGTACGCCTTGGAGAGTGTATAGAACTCTACTCCGATGTCCTTCGCTCCGGGCACTTGAAGAAAACTCGGCGCTTTATACCCGTCGAACACCAAATCGGCATAGGCCAGATCGTGAATGACGATGACCTGATGCTCCTTGGCGAAGGCCACGACCTTTTTGAAAAACTCAAGGTCCACCACGGCGGTGGTCGGGTTGTGCGGAAAATTGATGACGAGAATTTTCGGGCGCGGAAACGTCTGGCGATAGACGCGCGTCAGGTCTTCAAAAAAGTCGCTGTCCTGGCGCAGCTCGATTCCACGAACTTCGCCGCCCGCAATAATGAAACTGTACATGTGGATCGGATAGGTCGGCGTCGGAGTCAACACCACATCGCCGGGACCGATCGTGGCTAACGCCAGGTGCGCCAGCCCTTCTTTGGACCCGATGGTGACGATGGCTTCCGTCTCAGGGTCGAGATCTACATCGTAGTTTCGCTTGTACCATCCGCAGATCGCGTGCCGGAGCTTCGTAATCCCGCGTGAAGCGGAATACCGATGGTTCTTGCTCTTCCGGGTTGCCTCGATCATCTTCTCGACGATGTGCGGCGGTGTCGGCTGGTCCGGATTCCCCATGCCGAAATCGATGATGTCCTCGCCCCGCTGCCGAGCTTCAAGCTTGAGCGATTGCACTTGCGCGAAGACATACGGAGGGAGTCGCTTGATTCGATAAAACCCGTCGCCCAGCCCCATGACCCTCCTCTGACTTTCTTGGTCGTGCTCAACGTTCTTCCTTGGTCATTCCGCCAAAGACCCGCTGAGAAGGGCCTATTCTAATGGAGGGCTCCGGTCGAGTCAATTTGCCTCGTGATTCTGTGGGGTTCCGAATTCATCGCCCGATATGGCCTGCAAGACTTGTGTGGTTCAATGTGACCGAGTCTGTTCTTGCTCCCTCTCGCTTCTTTCTGCTACTAATATCCACAAGTAGTACCTCATCGCTGTTCCATTTCTTCTTGTACGCCACAGACTGGACGGAGGAAACGTGGCCCGGCTGGGCGTCAATATCGATCACGTGGCGACATTGCGGCAGGCGCGGGGAGGGAACGACCCTGACCCGCTGGCCGCAGCCATCCTTACCGAACTCGCCGGGGCCGACGGGCTGGTCGTCCATCTGCGCGAAGACCGCCGGCACATTCAAGACCGGGACTTGCAGCTCTTGCGCGAGATCATCCGCACGAAGCTCGACCTGGAAATGGCGGCGGACGATGCGATGGCGAAAATCGCACTCACGGTCAAACCGGATCTGGTCACCCTTGTGCCGGAGAAACGGCAGGAACTCACGACCGAGGGTGGGTTAGATGTGGCAGGACAGCGCGATCG
>JAOUEB010000042.1 GCA_029858925.1 Nitrospira sp. | reverse complement strand
GCCGCTTTCGGAGACTCATCTCCCCCCAGGAGCTGCAATCCAATGCCAGGCGATGATCGATTTATAGAGATTCAGCAACAGCCGCGCTCGCGCTGGCACTGGAGGAAGTTTGCCTCGATCATGGCCGGCTGGCGGTGGTGGCAGTTTACGTTGGTTGGGCTCTTGGCCTGCGCCATCGTCGGGGCCACGACGGTTGGAGGGGTCATCTGGTATTTCTCGCGAGACCTGCCGTCGCTCGAGATGCTCCAGAACTATCAGCCCAGCTTGGTCACGACCGTCTATTCGGACGACCGGCAACCCATCGGCCAGTTCTTTATCGAACGCCGCATTCTGACACCGCTTGCCGAAATCCCCAAAAGTCTCACCCAGGCGGTGATTGCCACAGAAGACGCGAGATTTTTTGAGCATCCTGGGCTGGACTATGTCGGCATGCTACGGGCGGCTTGGACGAATATCCGGCACGGAGGTAAAAAGGTCGAGGGGGCGAGCACGATTACGCAGCAGTTGGCCAGGTCGTTGTTTCTGTCGTCGGAGCGATCGTATGAACGTAAGATTCGCGAGTTGATCCTGGCCTACAAGATGGAAGCGGTGTCCGGAAAGGAACAGATCCTTGAGACCTATCTGAACCAAATCTACTTCGGGCAGGGCTCGTATGGCGTGGCTTCGGCAGCCCAATCGTACTTCGGGAAAAAGCTCTCGGAAATCAGTCTTGCCGAATCGGCCTTTCTCGCAGGACTCCCGAAGTCTCCCAGCCGGTTTTCCCCATTCACGGCGTATGACCGGGCGAAGAAGCGGCAAGAGCATGTGTTGTTTCGGATGGGAGAGGCCGGGTTCATCACAGCGGCTGATCGCGAAGCCGCCGCCGCCGAAACGCTCAATTTTCGTCGGCCTGGCAGCGAGTCCATTGCTCCGTACTTCGTCGAGCATGTGCGCCAATTGTTGATGGCGACATACGGGGAAACGATCGTTTACAAGGGTGGCTTGCAAATTCACACCACGCTGAACCTCTCGATGCAGAAGGCGGCGGAGGCTGCATTCGCGGCCGGGGTCCGTGAACTCGATAAACGGCAAGGGTGGCGCGGGCCTCTGCGAACGGTGGATGTGGGCACGCTCCAGCCTTCGACGCTTGCGTCGGAAGACAGGCCGCTCAAGCCGGGCGATATCACCGAAGGCATCGTGTTAAGGGCCGCGAAGGATCACTATGCGGTGCAAGTCGGACCGGTTGCGGCGAAGTTAGCCTTCGACGACATGGCTTGGGCGAAGCGGATACTCAAGGGGCCTGATCCAGCCGTCAATTTCGTGGTGAATCCCAATCTGAAGCAGCTCCTCAAACCCGGTGATGTCGTCGAGGTCGGAGTGAAAAAGGTTTCTAAGGACGGGATGCAACTGACGCTTGAACAGACGCCGATCGTCGAGGGCGGACTGATCGCAATCGATCCGAAGAATGGAGCGATTCGGGCGATGGTCGGGGGCTACGATTTTTCACGAAGCGAGTACAACCGGGCGGTGCAAGCGCATCGGCAACCGGGATCGGCGTTCAAGCCGCTTATCTATGCGACTGCGATGAGCCAAGGCTTGAGTCCGGCCACGCAGATTCTCGATGCGCCGGTGGTCTATGAGCAGGAAGAGGATGATAAGACTTGGAAGCCCATGAATTATGGCCGGAAGTTTCACGGGATGGTCAGTCTGCGTGACGCGCTGGCGCACTCGCACAATCTCGCGACTGTGCGGTTGCTCGATAAAGTGGGGATCAAGAACGTTATCGAATTCTCCCGCTCGGTCGGTTTGACCAGTCCGCTGCCGGCCGACCTCTCGTTGGGGTTGGGGTCGTCGTCGGTGGGTTTGCTAGAGCTGACGGCGGTGTACGGGGTCTTTCTGAACCAAGGGACTCGGGTGGAACCCTATGCCATCAAACTGGTGGCGGACAGCGCGGGAAAGACGCTCGAATCGGCTCAGCCTGAATCTCAAGAGGTTCTTACCAAAGAGACGGCCTATCTCATTACCAATATGATGGAAGATGTGGTGCAGAAAGGAACGGGCCAGGCCGCGAGAGCCCTCCATCGCCCGATCGCCGGGAAGACCGGGACAACGAACGATTACATCAACGCGTGGTTTATCGGAGGGGCTCCCAATTTGGTAACCGGTGTGTATGTGGGATTCGACGATCGCCGTTCGCTCGGCGAAAGCGAAACGGGCGCTCGCGCGGCGCTGCCGATTTGGATGGGCTTCATGAAGGAGGCGTTGACCCAGCTCCCCGTCGTGCCGTTCGAAATTCCTGACGGAGTCACCTTTGTGAAGGTCGATTCGTCGACAGGATTGCTGGATTCGGAGCAGGACAGCGAAGGGCAGAAGGGGGCTGTCGAAATTTTTGCCAAAGGCAGTGAACCGACACAAGCGGCTCATCGCCGGGTTGATCCCACGGATTTCTATAAACTGGATCAGATCTCGGAAGGGCAGCCGGTCGGGGAGAGCGAACCCTAGCCCACTATCCGTTTAGGATTGTGAGTCCTGATATTCTTCGTGCCAAGCCATCTGGATTGTTTCGAGGATCTTCTCGTTGGATCTCTTCGGGTCGTCCTTGAATTCCGGCAAGGCCACGATCCAGTCGTGCATATCAGTGAACCGAACGGTGAGTGGATCGGTTTCCGGATGTTCCTCCACCAGACGAATCGCAATTTCCTCCGCATCCTGCCACTTCAAATCCATTCTTTCCTCCGTATCTCGTCGCCTATTCGGTGCGGGTGCGAGAAAAGCGGGACATGCTTGAAAGACGGCGCTCGCGCGGCCGTTTTCTTAGCCGGCCTCGATTTTTCAGCCAGTTTCGTTCGTCCCGCGGCATGAGACTCACATTATTTCGGTAACAGTTTTCCCCTGCAGGGTTCGTTTGAGTGAATCGTCCAGCAGCGCGACCGACAGCGGCTTCGCCGCCAGTTCGAGGTCGGCCATGCGCGCGCGAATCGCTTTGGGATCGTGCCCGTCCTTCGCCGACGTCAGCGCCGACAGGGCTGCGCGGATGGAAGCGAGCACGTCCTCAGCAACGAGGCGGCCGCCTTCCGCCAGAGACTTTTCCGTCGTGACGATCAACGCCTCGGCATCGAGTCTTGCCTCGATCAGCTTGCGGGCGGTGACGTCCTCCTGCGCAAACTTGAACGAATCTTCGATCATCCGCTCTACTTCGTTGTCAGACAGGCCGTACGACGGTTTCACGTCGATCGATTGGCGTTGGCCGGTTCGCATATCGGCGGCTGTGACGTTCAGAATCCCATTCGCGTCGATCAGGAAAGTCACCTCGATGCGCGGCACGCCTGCCGGGAGCGGCGGCACCTTGAGGCGGAACCGAGCGAGACTGCGGTTGTCCTTCACCAGCTCGCGCTCGCCCTGGAGAATGTGGATGTCTACGCCGGTTTGGCCGTCCACATAGGTGGTGAACAGTTCTTTGGCGCTGGCCGGGATGGTGGTGTTTCGACGGATCAAACTGCTCATCACTCCACCCATCGTTTCGATGCCGAGCGACAGCGGCGTCACGTCAAGGAGGAGCATATCCGTCGTGCCGCCGCTCAGAATGTCGGCCTGCACCGCGGCGCCGAGGGCCACCACTTCATCCGGGTTGAGATTGCAGTGGGGCTGCTTGCCGAACAGCTCCTGTACGCGCTGCCTGACGAGCGGCATGCGGGTCGAACCGCCGACCAATACGATTTCGTCGATCTGCGCCGTGGTGAGCTCCGCGTCTTTCAGCGCCAGGCGGCAGGGGGCTAATGTGCGCTCAATGATTTCCATCACCATCGACTCGAGCTGATCGCGCGTCAGCTCTCTGCTATAACGGCCTTTCCCATCCGGGAGTTCGACTTCAATCTGCGTGTTCAATTCGTCCGAGAGACGAATCTTGGCCCGTTCTGCTTCCAGGCGAACTGCCTGCATGTGGTCAGGAGAGGCGGTGAGGTCGATGTGATGCCCGGTTTGGATCTCACTAAGAAACAGATCGGCAATCCGGCGGTCCAGATCATCCCCGCCGAGATGCGTGTCGCCGTTCGTGGCCAGTACTTCGAAGATGCCGTTCTTGAGCTTGAGAATGGAAATATCGAAGGTGCCGCCGCCGAAATCGTACACGGCGATCGTGCCCTGCGTCTTGTCCTGAAGGCCGTAGGCGAGCGATGCGGCGGTCGGCTCGTTGATGATGCGCAACACCTCCAGCCCGGCAATCAGGCCGGCGTCTTTGGTTGCCTGGCGCTGACTGTCGTTGAAATAGGCCGGGACGGTGATGACGGCTTTCGTGATGCTCTCACCCAGATGGGCTTCAGCCCGCTGTTTGAGTTCTTTCAGAATCATGGCAGAGATCTGCGGCGGTGAGTAGGTCTTCTCCCCCAGCTTGATCCGGATCACCCCGCCTTGCTCAGTTAAGGCATAGGGAAAGTACGCCAGTTCATTTTGCACATCGGCGAGGCTTTTGCCCATGAACCGTTTCACGGAGTAGACCGTCCGTTCGGGGCTGCGAGTGAGATGCTCTTTTGCCGAGTCTCCGACGATCAGGCCATTGTCTGTCATGGCCACCACGGAGGGGACCATGGCGCGGCCGGCGCGTCCGGGAATGACGCAAGGCTTCCCGTCCTTCATGTACGCGACCAGCGAATTGGTGGTGCCGAGGTCGATTCCAATGATGCGTGCCATGGCCGTCATTCAATCGTCTCGGCGAGATCGTTGACGATGTTCTTCACGTAGGTTCGGTTGGAAAGAATCTCCCGCATCTGTTTCAGGAGGCGATCCCGTTCAGCGCGGGCCTGACTGGTGGCGTCCCCACGGTCTTGAAGCGTATCCCAGTCGGTAAAGAGCTGTTCGAGCTGATGTTCCATGTCCTGTTTGCGCTGATCCAAGGCCTGTCGTTCAGCCACGAGTTGCGCAAGAATCTCCCGGCCTGTTTCGGAGTCGCGATCGCTTGCCCGATACGCTTCAACTGTCTCCTGCAACTCGAGAATTTCTTCGAAAAGATCGCTCGGCGGAGATGTGCGGATTTCTTTGACCGATCCGGCCTCCAGGTCGAGCAGGTACTCGGCCCGTTGAATCGGGTCGCGAAGCGTGCGATAGGCGGTGTTGAGGGTTGCCGAGTTGCCTAGGCTGATGGCTTGCTCAGCGTCGCTCTTGTTCTGATAAAAGTCTGGATGAAACGCGCGGCTCAGTTCGTAGAACTTCGCTTCCAGTTTGTTCTGGTCGATGGTCAATCGGCGCGGGAGACCGAAACAGATGAAATAATCCGTGTCTTTCGAGACGGGCTGGACCTTCACGCAGCGTTCGCAGAAATATTCTCCGGCCATCTCGGACTGGCAGTGCCAGCACATGCTTCTGGCCATCCGAAGATCGCGTGAGCCGGTGCTATGGGCGTGGTGATGATCCATCTCGGTCTCGCCTATTGCGGCCTTGTCGGGATGCCACTGGGAACACAGCCTGAAAGAAGAGCGGGCATGTTATCTATGCCGAGAACGATTCTCCACAGCCGCAGGTCTTATTGGCATTCGGGTTTACGAATTTAAAATTGCCGCCCATGAGATCTTTCTGGTAATCGAGCTGCGTGCCCTGCAAGTAAATTGCGCTCTTGGCGTCGATGATCACCCTGACCCCGTCGAACTCGAATACCTGGTCGTACTGCCCGATCTTGTCGTCGAAATTGATCGTGTAACTCAGCCCTGAGCAGCCGCCGCCTTTGACGCCGAGGCGGAGCCCGCCGCTCTCGATGCCTTGCACGTTGATAAGCCGCTTCACTTCTTTCAGCGCCGATTCGCTCAAGGTGACGACTGGCGCGGGTGTTGTCGTCGTTTCCGATGTGTCCATTGGCGCGCTCCTTTCTTTTGCCCGTTGCCCTTTTCCCCGTGCCCCTGCAATAGAGTTACTGGGCGGCCTCCGTCTTGGCGGCCTTTTTTTGGTAGTCCGATAGCGCGGCTTTGATGGCGTCTTCCGCCAGCACGGAACAGTGGATCTTCACCGGCGGGAGGTTCAACTCCTGCACGATATCCGTATTCTTGATCTTCTGGGCTTCCTCGATCGTTTTGCCCTTGAGCCATTCGGTGGCCAAGCTGGAACTGGCGATGGCGGATCCGCAGCCGAAGGTCTTGAACTTGGCGTCTACGATCGTATCATCCTGCACCTTGATCTGCAGCTTCATCACGTCGCCGCATTCCGGCGCGCCCACCATCCCAGTGCCGACCCCGTCTTCGTCCTTCTTGAAGCTCCCCATGTTGCGGGGGTTGTTGAAATGATCGACGACTTTATCGCTGTACGCCATGACGTCCTCCTGTATGACTCGTCTCGTGTGTTCAGTGGGCTGCCCATTGAACCGATTTTAAATCGACGCCTTCTTTTGCCATCTCATAAAGCGGAGACATTTCCCGCAGCTTGGTTACAATCTCAATAACCTTCTTGATCGTGTAGTCAATCTCTTCCTCGGTGTTGAACCGGCCGAGGCCGAAGCGGATTGACGAATGGGCGAGTTCCACTCCGACGCCGAGCGCGCGCAAGACGTACGACGGCTCCAGCGTGGCCGAGGTACAGGCCGATCCGGATGAGAGCGCGATGTCCTTCATGCCCATCAGCAACGACTCGCCTTCGACATAGGCGAAGGAGATGTTCAGATTGCCCGGCAGCCGGTTAGTGGGGTGGCCGTTCAGATAGCTTTCTTCCAATCCCGCCATAATGGCGGCTTCGAGTCGATTGCGCATCGCTGTGAGGCGCGCCGTCTCTGTCGCCATTTCCTGTTCGCACAGTTCGCAGGCCTTGCCGAATCCGACGATCAACGGCACCGGCAAGGTGCCGGAGCGCATGCCGCGTTCATGCCCGCCGCCGTCCATTTGGGCGACGAGTCGGACCCGTGGATTTTTCTTCCGCACGTAGAGCGCACCGACTCCCTTGGGACCGTACATCTTGTGGGCCGAGAACGACATGAGGTCGATGCCCAAGGCCTGTACGTCGACGGGAATTTTCCCGACACCTTGCGTGGCGTCGCAGTGAAACAGCACGCCTTTTTCCTTCGCGATCTTGCCGATCTCACGGATCGGATTGATCGTGCCGATTTCGTTGTTGGCCAGCATCACGGAGATCAGGACGGTTTTGTCCGTGATGGCGTTTCGCACGTCGTCGGGGTTGACCATGCCGTGTTTGTCGACCTGCAGATAGGTGACTGTCGCCAGGCCCTTGGCTTCGAGCGACTTGGCCGTATCGAGCACGGCACGATGTTCCGTGGATGATGTGATGAGGTGTGTGCCCTTCTCCCGGTACATCTCCAGCACGCCTTTGAGCGCAAGGTTATCCGATTCCGTCGCGCCGCTGGTGAAGACGATTTCTTTCGGATCGGCGTTGATCAGCTTGGCGATCTGCTTGCGGGACTTGTCCACCGCTTCTTCCGCGTCCCAGCCGAAGGCGTGGTTGCGGCTGGCGGCGTTGCCGAACTTTTCGACAAAATACGGAAGCATGGCGTCCAGTACCCGAGGATCCATCGGGGTGGTCGAATGGTTGTCGAGGAAAATTGGAAGCTTCATCGGTCGGCTCCTTGTGTTGACGGCGACTGAATCGTAATCAGCGGCGTGCCGCCCATCATGTCTTGAAGGGTCATGCTGTTGAGCAGCTGGTAAATGCTGTCTTGTACCTTTAGTAACGGCGTGCGAATGTTGCAATGTTCCCGTTGCATACAGAACTCACCGTCTTTGTCATGTGAGCAGTCGGTAAGCCCCAATGGGCCTTCGATACTTTCAAGAATCTGCGCGATCGTGATTTGCTCTGCGCTCCTGGCGAGCAAGTATCCGCCCTTGGGGCCGTTATGGCTCTCGATCATGCCGTTTTTGGAGAGGGCTTGAAGCACCTTCGCCAGCAGCTCCAATGGAATGTTGTATTCCTCGGCGATCTCCTTGGTATTCACGACGCGGCCTGGTGTCACATCGCCGAATTGGACAGAGGCGATGTGCTGGAGCGCCATGAGCGCGTAATCAGCTTTTTTCGAGATCTTTAACATGACTATTGCCGATCAATGTTATCGGAGACTATAATGATCTCCGATCTAATAGGTCGGACTAAAGATAGCACGCAGAATTCAACGCTGTCAATGTTTGATCTAGGCAGCCAT
>JAOUEB010000041.1 GCA_029858925.1 Nitrospira sp. | reverse complement strand
GCTCCCAGCAACCAGCCTATCACGAGAAGAACCGTACCAATTCGCCGCATGCTACCCTCCATATTAGGATGTAGAATGGTTGCAATCCTAACGCGAGGTCCTATTACTGCCTAATGATATATGATTTCGTGCAGAACGACCGGGGGAGGCCCGGGCAGGAGGGAAGTGGAGACAGATTACCGCTTCAAGGCCTGTACCCGTTCTCTCGCCACGGCGGCGCGGGCTTCTTCTTCGAGAATCCCTTCGACCAGGGCAAGGAATGTTTCGTATTCCGCCAGCGCGCGCCTGGGATTGGTCTGTTCGTAGGCCTCGGCAAGATTATACCGGGCCACGGCATAGTTGGGACGCAGGGTCACAGCCTTTTCAAACAGGCCTAAGGCTTCAATTCTCTCACCAAGTTTGAAATGGACCGTGCCGAGGTTGTTCAAGACCTCCGGAATGTTTGGTCTGATCGCGAGCGATCGCAGCATCTCCGTTTTCGCCTTGTCGAATTGGCCCTTGGCTGCCGAGGCCTGGCCGAGCTTATGATGCGCTTCGGCAAGCCATACCTTGTTCGTAAATCCACTGGCGATGGCTTTTTGATACGCATCCGCCGCGATGTCGTAATTCTTATCGCCGCAGTAAGCCAGCTGCGCACTTTGTCCCCGTGCAAATTGTTGCAGTGAGAGAAAAGGCTCCTTGTCCTCGCTTCCCTGGCTCTCGATGGTGAGGCCGCCTTTCGCCCCTTTTGGTTTCCTGAGCCGATCCAGAAACTCTCGGCGATATGGAGAGAACAGCCGTACATAGGGATCGATGGCAAACGATGCCTGAAGGAGGATCGGGTGATCCCGTGAACCGGTAACCAGATATTGCGTGGTGCTCTTTTCGTCTCCCGTTTCGAAGATGGCGCTGGCATCCATGTTTACTTTCGCCTCCAATTGCGACACGTTCAAGTAAAACTCCAGCGCGGGTTTCAGGCGTGACAGCGTGTCTCGAAGCACAGGATAGGGGTCAAGGTTCAGACCTTTGGGAAAGGTGAAGAGGGCTCCGACAAGCAGTCCGTCCTCATCGACAAAATATGACTCATCCCCCTGTGACGCGCTTCTTGCCTGTGCAATCACAATCTCTTGTCCGCTGCCCCATGCATTCGACCTGTGAGCCGACGAAGCGCGTTTCTTCAAGAACTCCGGTTTACGTTCGCAGAGCGCCGTTGCCTTGAGGAGGACCAAATCGGTGGCAGACGGAGGAAGAGGAGGCCGGATGGATACATTCTGGCCGCACCCGACCATGATGCCGGCTGCCAACAGGAAACCGGTCAGATAGAGATGCCGCCTGGAGATTCCCATTAAGATCCTCATGGGATACATAATTATTCATAGACCATACACGATCTTGGGGGCTTCGCGAAGCGTAAAAACAAAGGCCTGCTCCTCGGAGAGAAGCAGGCCTCGTCTTACAGAGAACACCCAGCGCCAATTAGCGGCGTTGAGAGTCGAGTAAACTATCCTCAGCTGTGTAACCGAAAAGATAGGGGATACTTCCGCCAAGCGTATACATCGGACGATTGACCCCGTAATCGACAGCATGGCCCAATGGGTGAGAAAGGAACCCCAACCATCGCAACGGATGATCGTTGATGGCCGACCCCGCGACTGGATCGGAGTAGACCAACGCGGTGCTATCCAGAATGTTATAAATGCTCAGAGGAGGGGTGTATTCCTTGTCATCCGCGCCCTGTTGGCCAGTGGTGGCGCAACCGGTGGCAACCATCGTCAGCATCGCGATACCCACAGTCCACGACAGTACTCTCATGGCATTACCTCGTTTGTTTCGGTCTCCGTCCAGACAGCTGATTAACTTCTTTGACATGATAGGCGAAGTGTAGCCGACACCTCCGGTTCTGTCCAGAACACACAGGGATTTGTCATTCCTATGAAAATCACTGTATTGGATCGAGAAGAAAGACACACCGGCAGGGAAACCATGGTGGGCGATACAGGTATCGAACCTGTGGCCTCTTCCGTGTGAAGGAAGCGCTCTACCACTGAGCTAATCGCCCATCTTTTTGAAGTCTAGCATGGGCTTTCGGCGAGGTTCAATGTGAACCTCGTGATGAGCCCCGCTCAACAGTCTGGTTCTATATGGCACCTGCCTTGACTTCACTAAAACACGGTTTCTAGAATGGGCTCCTTCCCGGGAAAGGATTGTCAATCGTATGAGAGATGACATCGTCATCGTGGGTGGTGGTTTGGCTGGATCGGAAGCGGCCTGGCAGGCAGCGAACCGTGGCGCCAGGGTCACGCTCTACGAGATGCGCCCGAAGGAAATGACGAAGGCGCACAAAACCGGCGGCCTAGCCGAACTCGTATGCTCGAATTCGTTGGGGTCCATCGATCCGCACAACGCTCCCGGCGTGCTCAAGGAAGAAATGCGCCGGCTGGATTCCCTGATAATCGCCTCAGCCGAACAGTCCAAAGTCCCGGCCGGATCGGCGCTGGCAGTCGATCGCGATCAGTTCTCCGCAACCATTACTCGTGCGTTGGAAGGCCATCCAAATATCAGAATTCTTCATGAGGAGATTACTGGCATCCCCACCGATTGTGTCTGCATCGTAGCAACCGGTCCGTTGACGTCCGACAAACTCTCTCAGGCCATTCGCGGCGTAACCCAATCGCAGCATCTCTATTTCTTCGACGCCATCTCGCCGATCATCGACGCGGATTCGATCGACATGGATATCGTTTTCCGCGCCTCTCGCTACGACAAGGGAACGGACGATTATCTCAACTGCCCGATGACGAACGAACAATACAACACCTTCTATGAAGCGCTCCTCGCAGCCGAAAAGGTACAGCCAAAGGACTTCGAGAAAACGCCCTACTTCGAAGCCTGCATCCCTATCGAGGTCATGGCGGAACGCGGCCGGCACACGATGCAGTTCGGGCCGCTCAAGCCGGTCGGCCTGGAAGATCCGCGAACCGGCCTGCGGCCCGCTGCCGTCGTGCAACTCCGAACCGAGAATGTTCATCGTACCTGTTACAACCTGGTCGGGTTTCAGACCAAGCTCACGTATCCCGAGCAAAAGCGCGTCTTCCGCCTGATTCCAGGCTTGGAGCGTGCGGAGTTCCTGCGCTATGGAAGCTTGCATCGCAACACGTTTATCAACTCGCCCCAGTTGCTCACAGCCACACTGCAATTCAAAGTCCGCAACACGTTGTTCTTCGCCGGGCAGTTGGTCGGCGTGGAGGGCTATACTGAATCTGCGGCAATGGGCGGCCTGGCCGGCATCAATGCCGTGCGGGTGCTGAACGGGGAGCCGACCGTAACACCTCCGCCCACGACGGCGCACGGATGTCTGGTCGCTCACGTGGCGCTGTCCGATCCCCGCCGTTTCCAGCCGATGAACACGAATTTCGGCTTGTTCCCTCCCCTGTCCAGCGCGCCGAGGGACAAAGAAATGAAACGGCGCATGATCGCCCAACGGGCTCTTGAGGACTTTGCAGCATGGAAGACACGATCCGGGCTTTCATGAGCTTTCTTGAGGTCGAGCGAAATGCGTCGACCGAGACCATTCGCAATTACCAGTCGGATCTCCGGCAACTGGCGTCTTTTCTCCGCGGAGCGGACCGCGCATCACGCGCGATTCGAGCAGACCACATCACAACCGAAGATATCCGGGCCTATCTCCACCAACTGGACCGAAAGGGAGAGAAAGCCTCGTCCCTTGCGAGGAAGCTGGCTGCCGTTCGGAGTTTCTACCGCTTTCTCCTGCGCGAAGGGTCGGCGCAGAAGAATCCGGCGGAAGACATCCGGAGTCCCAAGTTGCCCAAGCCGCTTCCACGCGTGCTGACGAAAGATGACGCCGGAGCCCTGATGGAATTTCCTGAGGGCCGGTCGACTCTGTCATTGCGCGACCGAGCCCTGCTAGAAACGTTGTATTCGACCGGCGCCCGTGTCAGTGAAGCGATCGGGATCAACGTCGGGGATCTCGATGAGACCGAGGGGCTTGTCCACTTGAGAGGCAAGGGACGCAAGGAACGGGTGGTCCCGATCGGCGATGTCGCAACGCGAGCGATCCGGGCATACCGCAACGGGCTGGAGCCGAAGGACGGAGGGAGACAGCTGGCAACTCCGCTGTTCTTGAATCATCGTGGAGGCAGACTCACAACACGGAGCGTGGCTCGAATCGTAGCTCGATACTCCGGCCGCCTCGCCGGTGGAGCCGTCAGTCCTCACGCACTGCGGCATTCCTACGCAACCCACCTGCTCGATGAGGGCGCTGACCTTCGGTCGATCCAGGAGATGCTCGGGCATGCATCGCTGAGTACCACGCAGAAATATACCCATCTGGCCGGCGATCGACTTGCTGCTGTCTACGACCGTGCCCACCCTCGGGCGCGTCCAGCTGCGCATGTCATGCCCCGAAAGGATCACAAATCGTCATGATCATTCGATCCACCACCGTGCTCTGCGTCCGCCGTAACGGACGCGTCGCCATGGGCTGCGACGGCCAAGTCACCGTCGGCACGACAGTGATGAAGCACAACGCCAAGAAACTGCGACGCCTCCATCATGAGCAGATACTCGCTGGCTTTGCCGGGGCCACCGCAGACGCATTCACATTGTTTGAAAAGTTCGAGGCCAAGCTGGAAGAGCATCGAGGCAACCTCACGAGGGCGGCGGTCGAACTCGCCAAGGATTGGCGAACCGACCGCGCTCTGCGCCGCTTGGAAGCCCTGCTGGCGGTGGCTGGACAGGAACAGTCCTTCCTGATCTCAGGGACCGGCGATGTCGTGGAGCCGGAGGACGGCATCCTGGCGATCGGCTCCGGAGGACCGTACGCCCTATCGGCTGCCAGAGCGCTGCTGGGACACTCTCAACTGGACGCTGCGACTATCGTCACCGAAGCGATGAAAATCGCCGGCGCCATCGATATCTATACCAACCAACAGATCATCGTCGAGGAACTCCAAGGGTAACCGAGCACCATGAAACATTTGGAAACCGACCACGAACCGCTGAATATCAATAGTCTCACGCCCCGCCAGATCGTAGAAGAGCTCAATCGTTACGTGATCGGCCAAAAGGATGCCAAGCGGATGGTGGCAATCGCGCTCCGCAATCGCTGGCGCCGCCAGCAACTGGCTCCCGATTTACGCGACGAGGTGATGCCGAAGAACATCATCATGATCGGCCCTACCGGAGTGGGAAAAACGGAGATCGCCAGACGGCTTGCCAAGCTGGCTCAGGCCCCGTTTATCAAGGTCGAAGCTTCGAAATTCACCGAAGTCGGCTATGTCGGGCGCGACGTCGAATCCATCATTCGCGATCTGACGGAACTGGCCATCAACATGGTAAAAACCCATCGCCTGGAAGCAGTTCAGCACAAGGCCGAGCAACATGGAGAAGAGCGACTACTCGACCTCCTGTTGCCGCCTCCTCCGCCCAGACCAGGATACACGGAGGGCGCCGGTGAGTCCGGCACACCGCCGCCCCATGATTCACACGAGGCGACCAGGTCAAAGCTCCGGCTCCAACTTCGAGACGGCAAGCTCGACGAGCGGACGGTCGAGATGGAGACCCAGGAGCGACGTCTGCCGGTCGGTGTCATTTCCAATGTCGGCGGGCTTGACGAGCTCGAAGGCAATCTTCGGGACATGTTGGGCGGGATGTTCCAGGGCAAGAAAAAGAATCGGCTGATGAAAGTGCCGGAGGCCCTGAAGTATCTCGCCCAGGAAGAAGCACAGAAGCTGATCGACATGGACGACACCGTTCGTGAAGCCATCGCCAAGGTCGAGCAAACCGGGATCGTGTTCCTCGACGAAATCGACAAGATCGCCGGACGGGAACGGACCGCGGGACCCGACGTCTCACGGGAAGGCGTACAGCGCGATTTGCTCCCCATTGTCGAAGGCTGCACAGTCACTACCAAACACGGACCGGTACTCACGGACCATATCCTCTTCATCGCCGCGGGTGCGTTTCACGTCGCAAAGCCCTCGGACCTGATACCGGAGCTGCAAGGACGCTTTCCCATACGCGTCGAACTCAGCCCCTTGTCGAAAGAGGATTTTGTGCGTATTCTCACGGAGCCCAAAGGGGCGCTGGTCCGGCAGTATCAGGCCTTGTTGGCGACGGAAGGCCTCACCATCGAGTACACCAAGGACGGTTTGGAGGCCATCGCCGACATCGCGGTGCAGGTGAACGAACGGACGGAGAACATCGGCGCGCGCCGTCTCTTTACCATCATGGAGCGACTGCTGGAACAGATTTCCTTCGCAGGGCCGGAATGGCCGGACAAAGCCGTGAACATCACCGCCGAATATGTGCATGAACGGCTCAAAGATGTCGTCAAAGATCAGGATCTGAGCCGATATATTCTCTAAGCGCGACGCGCGTTTCTCGCAAGCGGGGCAAGGCATGAACAAACTCATCAAGAAAGCCAACGTCCTGATCGAATCCTTGCCCTACATTCGGGCGTTCCGCGGGAAAACCGTGGTGGTCAAATACGGCGGCCATGCGATGACGGATGCCCCCTTAAAAGAACGGTTCGCGCAAGATGTGGTGTTGTTGAAATACGTCGGGATCAATCCGGTGATCATCCACGGCGGGGGGCCTCAGATCGACAAGATGCTGGATCGGCTCGGAATCGAAGCGAAGTTCCGCCACGGGGTCCGGGTCACCGACAAAGCGACAATGGAAGTTGTCGAAATGGTCTTGGCCGGGCAAATCAACATGGAAATCACCGATCTCATCAACCGGCACGGCGGCAGCGCGGTCGGCCTGAGCGGAAAAGACGGCGGACTGATTCTAAGCAAACCACTGACGGCCAAAGCCTGGGCGGAAAGTCTGGAGCGCGACTTGGATGACGAGGACGGCGACGAGGATTTCGGGTTCGTCGGCGATATCGAGCGGGTCGATCCGAGCCTGCTGCACAAACTTCAAGAGGATCACTACATCCCCGTCATCGCGCCGATCGGGACGGATCGCGAGGGGAATACCTACAACATCAACGCCGATCTGGTCGCAGGCGCCGTGGCAGGCGCCGTACGCGCGGAAAAGCTCGTGATGATGACGGACATTAAAGGCATTCGCGATGCCAATGGCCGCCATCTCTCCACCGTCTCACGCAAAGATGTCCAGCGCATGGTGAAGAAAGGAACCATCACGGAGGGTATGTTGCCCAAGGTCCATGCCTGCCTTGATGCCTTGGCGGGAGGGGTCGGGAAGGCCCATATCATAGACGGACGGGTCCCCCATGCCATCCTGCTTGAAATCTTCACCCGTAAGGGTATCGGAACCGAGATCGTCGCCTAATCAGACCGTGATGCGTCGCTCGTGAAGCGCATAACCACCGATGACCGTTGAATTCCGACTGAGGACTCATCTGCAGGTCCTGGTCGGAGAACGCCATCCACTGTCCTCACCGACCCGTCTCCAACAGACCGCACTCTATCTGAGTGAGCAGTTTTCTAAAATTGGGCTCGACGCCGCAACACACGAGTTCGAGGCGTTGGGCGACAGCTATCGCAACGTGATTGGGGTGGCGAATCCCGTTTCCGTTCAGGACCAGCCCGTGCTTCCACCTCTGATTGTCGCCGCGCACTATGACACCGTGCCTGGCTCACCAGGAGCCGATGACAATGCAAGCGCATTGGCGGTCTTGCTCGACGTGGCGCAGCGAATCAAGCAGACCTCGCTCAGCCGGCCCGTTCACTTCATCGCGTTTTGCCTCGAAGAAGAGGATCTCTTGGGCAGCCGCGCCTATGTCGCCCATCTCACGGAGACAGGCAAGCCCCTGCATGGTGCGATCATACTGGAATGTGTCGGCTATGCGCGGGATGAAGAAGGCTCGCAAAAGATTCCGCCCGGCGTCCCGATCGCCGTCCCGACGGTTGGAAACTTTCTGGCCGTAATCGGGAATCAGAATTCAGCCGCCCTTACAGCAACCCTGTCCCACACCATGAACCGGCACATGCCGGTCGTTCCGCTTGTGGTTCCAGGCAACGGCGAACTCTTGCCGGACACGAGACGAAGCGACCACACCGCTTTCTGGGAAACCGGGTTCCCCGCGGTCATGCTGACCGACACGGCCAACTTCCGCAATCCCCACTACCATCGGCCGACTGATACCATCGACACGTTGAACCTGAACTTCA
>JAOUEB010000475.1 GCA_029858925.1 Nitrospira sp. | reverse complement strand
GCCGGTCGATCGCCGGGTCGAATATATGCGGCTGGGCGTCCGTGAGGAGCTGAACCCATGATCCAGGTGCGCATTCACGGTCGAGGGGGGCAAGGCGTAGTCACGGCGGCAGAGCTGCTCTCGATGGCCGCATTCACCGACGGCCTGCATGCCCAGGCCTTTCCCAGTTTCGGATCGGAACGGATGGGGGCGCCGGTGGCAGCCTTCTGTCGCATCGATGAACGGGTGATCCGCACCCGTGAAGCGGTCACGCACCCCGATGTGGTGATCGTGCAGGACCCCACCCTGCTTCACCAGGTCGATGTCTTCGGAGGATTGTCGGCCCAGGGCTATGTCTTGATCAATTCGACACGTTCCGTGGAAGAACTGGGGCTCGATGAATTTCTGAACACGTTTCCTGAGGGTCACGTGTGCGTCGTGCCCGCCTCGGACATCGGCGTGAAACACATGAAACGGCCCATTGCGAACACCCCGTTGCTGGGAGGATTCGCCGCCACGACAGGGGCGATCAAGATCGAGTCCGTCGTCTTAGCGATTCGCCGAAAGTTTCCCGGTTCGCTCGCCGAGAGAAACGCCGACGCCGCCAAGGAGGCGCATGACCTCGTGGCGAGCCGGTTGCGTGATGACAAAGGAGTGCACCATGCGCGCGCAAATTGAAGGATCACAGGCCGTGGCCGAAGCGGTCGTGTCATGCCGGCCTGAGGTCATTGCCGCCTATCCGATCTCGCCGCAGACCCACATCGTGGAGCGCTTATCGCGCATGGTCAAGCAGGGTGATGTCGGACAGTGCCAGTATCTGAACGTGGAGTCCGAATTCGCGGCGCTCAGCGTGCTGATCGGGGCTTCGGCGGCCGGCGCGAGGACGTACACGGCCACGACCAGCCAAGGACTCTTGTTCATGGCCGAAGCGGTGTACAACGCGGCCGGGCTGGGGCTGCCGATCGTCATGACGATCGCCAACCGCGCGGTCGGCGCGCCGATCAATATCTGGAACGACCATTCCGACAGCATGGCCCTGCGCGATGCCGGGTGGATTCAGCTCTATGCGGAAACGAACCAGGAAGCGGCCGATCTCCACATTCACGCGTTCCGGCTGGCGGAGGAGCTGAGCTGTCCGGTGATGGTCTGCATGGACGGGTATATCCTGACCCATGCCTATGAGCCCGTGGATGTGCCGGAACAGAATATCGTCGATGCGTTTCTTCCTCCCTATTCTCCTGTCCAAGCGCTCGATCCGAGCGATCCCATCTCGATCGGCGCGATGGTCGGGCCGGAAGCGTTTACCGAGGTGAAGTACCTGGCGCATCGGCAACACCTCCGCGCACTGACGCTGATTCCTGAGATAGCCGGCGACTTCGAGCGGCAGTTCCATCGGTCCAGCGGAGGCCTATGCGAGCTCTATCGCATGGAGGATGCCGATATCGCCGTGATCGCGCTCGGTTCGGTGATCGGCACGATCAAAGACGCCATCGATGAGTTGCGTCTCGAAGGGATCGCGGCCGGCTGCGTGAAGATCGGGTGCTACCGGCCCTTCCCTTCGTTGCAGCTCCGCGCTGCGCTGGAAGGCGTCTCGCGCATGATCGTGGTCGAAAAAGATCTCGCCGTGGGCATGGGAGGGATTGTGTCGGCCGACGTTCGCATGGCGCTGCAAGGTTCAGCCGTTTCCGTGCATACGGTCATCGCGGGATTGGGTGGGCGGTCCATCTCGATGGCCTCGCTGAAGCGGATGGTGCTCGAGGCCCGCGCCGAGCGATTGAACGAGCCGCACTTTTTAGATCTCAATACGGCGGTCATCGACGCAGAACAGTCCCGCAGGCGTGAACAGCGGCGAGCGGGCCCGGTCGCGGAGCAGGTGCTTCGCGCGGTCAATGCCATCGGGGCCAACACGGCGTCATCACGCGATTGAGGGCGATGGCGAAGGAGGGCGGATGTCGACGCAGCGCATCAAGTTCTATCAGACCGGCACCTATACGGCCGGGAATCGCCTGCTCGATGAGGACGC
>JAOUEB010000474.1 GCA_029858925.1 Nitrospira sp. | reverse complement strand
CGCATTGAGGCGGCACAGGATGAGAAGGGCTTGTTGATCGTCTACACGGGCGCCGGCAAGGGCAAGACGACGGCGGCACTGGGGATGGCGCTACGCTGTGTCGGGCATGGCCAGAAGGTGGCGGTGGTGCAGTTCATCAAGGGCGCGATCGACACGGCGGAAGAGCGAATACTGAAGTCGTTCGGGGATCGAGTGACGTTTCTCCGGTCGGGGGAAGGCTATACCTGGGAGACGCAGGATCGTGCGCGTGACACCCAATTTGCCCAGCGCGCTTGGGAAAGAACGTGCGAGTTTCTGCGCGATCCCTCCTATGCCATGGTGATTCTCGACGAGTTCAATATTGCGCTCCATCATGACTATGTCCGACTCGATGATGTGTTGCCAGTTCTCCGGGGTCGGCCTTCCATGCAGCATGTCGTGATCACCGGGCGCGGCGCCAAAGAGGAACTGATCGCAGAGGCCGATCTCGTCACGGAGATGAAGCAGGTGAAACATCCTTTTCGCAAAGGCATCAAGGCGCAAGCGGGAGTGGAATTTTGAGGGGGCCGGTACAAAAGACGTGCGAATGTTGTGGGCAAACCTTCGAGTGTGGCGGGTATCAATGTTGGTGTGGAACAATCGGGATCACCGAGTCCCAGATGGATTGGATCGAATCGCGTTATCAAGATTGCCTTTGCCCCAATTGCTTGAGGAAAGTTGCCGCAGGCGAGGTGGGGCCGCACGTCATGCCCCATCACGATCGAATTATCTAAAGGAGTGCCGGCGATGTCTGGGGGCGGTCGATTTTCAGATGCGGAGCGGGAGGCGGTCTATCGGGTGATCTTCGAGCGCCGCGATGTCCGCCGGAATTTTCTCCCGACGCCCATACCGGTTTCGGTCTTGACGCGCGTGCTGACGGCAGCCCACCATGCCGGGTCGGTGGGATTCATGCAGCCCTGGGATTTCGTGGTGGTGCGCGATCATGCAACCAAATGCGCCGTGAAAGAGTTATTCCTACAGGCCAACGCCGAGGCCGCGACGCGTTATCGAGGGACTCGTGCCGCGCTCTATCGGAGCATCAAGCTGGAAGGGATTGAGGAAGCCCCGATCAATATCGCGGTGACGTGCAGCCGCCAGCGGGGCGGCCCTCATGTGCTGGGCCGTTCTACGGTGCGGGACACGGATTTATATAGTACGTGCTGTGCGATTCAAAATCTCTGGCTTGCCGCCCGCGCGGAGGGCATCGGAGTGGGATGGGTCAGCATTCTCGATCACGGAGCGTTGAAACGAGTGCTCGGTGTCCCAAAGCCTATCAAAATGCTGGCCTATCTGTGTCTCGGGTATGTATCGGATTTTGCGGCACAGCCGGATTTGGAGCGTGCCGGATGGCGCGAGCGGATTCCGGTGGATCATCTCATTCACTACGAGTCGTGGGGCAATATACAGGGTCGGCACGAGGGGAGACCGTGATGCGCATTACCAAAGTCTATACCAGAACGGGCGATGCGGGAAAAACGCGATTGGCCGGAGGACAGCAGGTTTGGAAGGATAGTCTCCGCGTCGAAGCTTATGGAACGATCGACGAATTGAATGCGGCCATCGGCGTGGTGCGGGTGATGAACGCTGAAATGATCGAGGAATATCGGGCGGCTGAACAGCTGGAAAAAGAACTGCGCTGGGCGCAGAACAAGCTGTTCGATGTCGGGAGTATTCTCGCCACGGTGCCGGGGCAGACGTTCAAGAATATGCCGCAGGTCGCGGCGCGGGACGTGACACGTTTGGAAAAGCTGATCGATCGTTGCCAGAAAGATTTGGAGCCGCTGAAGGAGTTCATCTTGCCGGGGGGCGGGAAGGTCTCCGGGTTTCTACATCAAGCCAGAACGATTTGTCGTCGCGCCGAACGATTATGTGTTGCCTTGTCGAAAACGGAACCGGTCGATCCCGTCATCATCAAGTTTGTGAATCGCCTTAGCGACACGTTGTTCGTGTTGGCGCGATGGGTGGCTAAGACCCAGGGAGAGCCG
>JAOUEB010000473.1 GCA_029858925.1 Nitrospira sp. | reverse complement strand
CAAAGGCATCTTCCGCCGGGATCACGCAAATCCTCACGACACCTCCTCGCTCGTCTGGAAATGCGTATTTGAACGCGTTGGTCAGCAACTCATTCAGAATCATGCCGGCCGGCATCGCAATTTCAAGCGGCAGTGTCATCGACGGCACATCAACGACAATGTCGATCTTCTTACTGAGTGGCCTATAGGATTCGCATATCCCTTCGGTCAAGGCCCTCACGTAGTCGTCGAACTCAATGCGCATGAGATCATTCGAGCGATACAGCTTCTCGTGCACCAGAATCATACTCTTCAATCGATCCCGCCCCTCTTGGAACACCGAGATATCTTCGGGGTTGCGGATCTTCTTCGCCTGGAAATACAGCAGGCTCGAAATAATCTGCAGATTGTTCTTCACCCGATGATGCACCTCGCGCAACAAGGTTACTTTCTCCTGCAGCGCATTTTCGATGTGCAGTTCCGCCAGCCGGCGATCAGTCACGTCCTGCACCGTGCCGCGCGAACGGATCGGCCGGCCCGACTCGTCGTAATCCGTCTCGCCATGTTCCTGCACGTATTTGATCCGTCCGTCCGGCATCAGCAGCCGATGGACGAGCATATACGGTTGATGCTCCGCCACCGAGGTGGTGTAGGCCCCGTTCACCATCGCCCGATCGTCGGGATGGATGGCGTTGAGAAACGCCTCATAGGAAGTTTTGAATCGCGCTTTATCGATCTCGAAGATCCGAAAGATTTCATCCGACCAGACGAGGTGATTGGATAGCAAATCCAACTCCCAATTGCCCAGCTTGGCAAGACGCTGGGCCTCACTCAGGCGTACTTCGTTGCGGCGCAGTTCCTCCTCCATTCGTTTCTGCGCGGTAATCTCTCGTTGAACACCGAAGTGACCGGAAAAGCGTCCCTGCTCATCGTAGAGACAGACGTACTCGCCTTCGATCCACATAGGAGTCCCGTCAAGCTTCTGTTCGATGGTTTGGATGGCCAGCCTTCCCTGATCCAGCATCGAACGCCAGAGTTCTTTCGGATACGAGAGATTGTGCGCCAGGAGGTCGTTTGGGGTCAGACCGAGGAACCGTTCGCGAATGCCGCCGTATTGCGCCAGCATGGCGTCGTTCACCCGCGTGATGCGCTGACGAGCGAAGATCTGCTCCAGTACCTGGTCCTTGTCGACGCCGCCGTTCCATTCGACCGGTTCGTCGAGCATCATAAAAAAACAGCCGTCCAGCGATTGCGAGAAAAAGCTCTCCAGCAATGCTTCCTGCCGTTTCAGCGCCAGCTCTGTCTGCTTGCGTTCGGTGATGTCGAGGTGTGTGCCGAGCATCCGAAGCGGCCTGCCGCCCGTGTCCCGCTCCACGATGCTGCCGATTGAGTGAATCCATTTCCAGTCGCCCGATTTGGTGCGCTGACGAAATTCCACTTCGTACGCGGGAATTTCACCCCGAACGTAGGCCTCATACGCGCCGTAGACCTGCTTCCGGTCGTCGGGATGCAACCGCTCGGTCCACCGTGCGTTGGTCTCTTCAAACTCGGCGGGGGTGTAGCCCAGCATCATCGCATATTCGTCGTTGACCTCGGCTTTCCCCGTCGTGAGGTCGAGATCGTAGAGACCTTGCTTCGCGGCATACAAGGCTAACCGCAGCCGCTCCTCGCTTGCCCGCAACTCATCCTCCGCGCGCTTGCGCTCGGTGATGTCCGTAATACTCGCCAATACCTGCATGCCCTGCGTGGTGGTCAGGGGAGTAAGGCCGATTTCTATCGCAAATTCCGACCCATCTTTCCGCAAACCGAATAGGTCGCGCCCCGCCCCAAGTCTTGTCACCTGCGGATTACGGAAACAGTCCAGGCGGTTAGACCTATGCGCCGACTGATACCGGCTCGGTACCAGTCGGTCGATCGATTGACCGACCAGTTCTTCACGCCGATAGCCAAAGAATCTTTCCATTTCGGCGTTCACCATGATAATCGCACCGTCCTCATCGATCAGCACAAGACCGGCCGGCAGGTTCTC
>JAOUEB010000472.1 GCA_029858925.1 Nitrospira sp. | reverse complement strand
TATTTCTTGCTCGGTAAAATAGGGGCGCAGAAAGCTGTCGGATTCCGGAAAACGGCAACAGACATCGCACCGGAAACAGACGGAGCTGGGCACCAATTGAGGCAGCGCCTTCGGCACGATCACAGACGGTTCGAACTCCATCGCAAGCAGGTCCATTTGAAGGTTCAATCATACGATGCATCCGAGAGGGTGGCAAGCACGGCAATTATCTCCTCGCAAGGATTTTTGGCCCTATCCTCCGGTCTGAAATCGGCAAGACCGTCGCCTCTTGTCGAACCCTAACCCACGTGTTAGCATTCGTCCGCTCGCACCACTCCGGGAGCCGCAATTTGGCCGGCTACAGGACCACGGCAAAGGATTCTCCCATTGGCGCACATTGAACCCTGTTGCCCTTCGCTTCTACCTGAAACCGCGCTCAACCGCTGTGCAGCCATCCGCTCACAACTGCGCGCAGCGAGTCTGTTTACACACCCCTCGGCGACGTCCTTGGAAGAAGGCGGGACCATCCCGCGCGCAACCGCATCCTGGCGCATCAGCCCCTGTCCGCTGCTCTTGTCCCGCGACCAACTGGCATTTTTTATTGCACTGGGACCGCAACTGTTGTCCTTCTACCGTGCGCTGAACCGCCTCTACTATGAAAGCGTCAAGGGCGCTCAACCAGCCTGGGTCGCGCAGTACCTGGATCAAGGCAAGCCGGACGCACTGGTGACCTACAGCCGCATGAAGCGGTTTCGGGAATCGCTGCCGGCCGTCATCCGGCCGGACGTGATTCCCACCCAGGACGGCATGGTCATCACCGAGCTCGATTCGGTGCCCGGTGGCATCGGGCTGACAGCGGCGATGAGTCGGGCGTATGAGGATGTTCAAACCATCGGCTATCAGCCATCAGCCATTAGCGCTGATCCCGAATCCTCCTCCCCTCACCGATATGAGCTCGTCGGAGGCCAAGACGGCATGGTACGCGGCTTCGCCTCGATGCTGCGCTTTACCCAAGCGCAGCACGACGGATGTGTGGCTATCCTGGTCTCCGAAGAAGCCAAAGACTATCGGCCAGAAATGGCCTGGCTGGCGGCACGACTCCGTGAACAGGGGATGCCGGCCTGGTGCGTCGAGCCGCGCGAGATCCGGTTTACAGAAGAGGGCCTTCGCCTCCAGACCGACAGCGGCGAGCAAGCCGTCGGCTCGATCTACCGTTTCTTCGAGTTGTTCGACCTGCCGAATATTCCCAAAGCAGAACTTGTCCAATATGCCGCAAAAAAGAACTGGATGGCGGTGACGCCCCCCTACAAACCGGCGCTGGAAGAGAAATCAGCCTTCGCGCTGCTGCACCATCCTGTCCTGCGGCCCTATTGGAAAAAGGAACTCGGCGAGGACTGTTTCCTTCATCTCACCACGATCATGCCGAGGACGTGGATTCTCGACCCGGCGACCCTTCCACCCACAGCCACGATACCGGGCCTGTGCTTGGGAGAACGCGCGGTCGCAAACTGGGCCGATCTGGCGACGGCCACCCAGAAAGAACGTCACTTCGTCATCAAGCCGTCAGGATTCTCCGAACTGGCTTGGGGCAGCCGAGGCGTCTCGATCGGGCATGACATGCCGCAGCAGGAATGGGCCGCTACGCTCCAAAAAGCGCTTGCATCTTTCCCTGCCACACCGTACATCTTGCAAGAGTTTCACAAAGGCCGGCTCTTCGACATGGATTATATGGATGAGGGCGCGCAGACGATGGTCCCTATGGCCGGACGGGCTCGCCTCTCGCCCTACTATTTTGTCACTGGCGAAACGGTGGAACTGGCTGGTATTCTGGCCACGATCTGTCCAGCCGACAAGAAGATCATCCATGGCATGAAAGACGCCATCATGGCGCCCTGCGCCATCGCAAGAGACGCGAGTGCCGAGTGCTGAGAAAGCACCTATGGAAATGCTCGACGACTGTTTAACCCTCAGCATTGAGCGCTCAGCACTATGGCACTAACGTTGTACCATGTCGACTGGTGCCCTGACTG
>JAOUEB010000040.1 GCA_029858925.1 Nitrospira sp. | reverse complement strand
GGCTGATGCCGCCATGACCCAGCACGATGGTCGATTGGGTCAGATCTTTTTCGATGAACTGCACGGCTTTCTTGCCGATGGCGCCGGGTTTCTTGGCCGTCCTGGCTGGCGTCGGGCCCTTCTTCCAGGTTCCAAAATGTGCTTGGACAAGCGCCGCAGCCTGCTCCACCGTGATATCGCCGACGATGGCAAGAATGACTTGGTTGGGCAAGTACTCCTTCGCGTAGAAGTGTTGGACGTCTGCCAACGTAACTTTGCTCAGGGTCTCTTCCATTCCATTCACCGACCATCGGTAGGGGTGATTGTGGAAGACCAGGTGGTTGAACGCTTTCATGGCCACGTGGCCAGGGTCGTCGTTGTCACTGATGATTTCTCCGAGAATCTGCGACCGTACCCGGTCGAATTCCTGAGAGGGGAATGCCGGGTGCAAGAGGATGTCGGCCAGCAGCGTGAAGCCGAGATCGACGTCTTTTTTGAGCACTCGCGCGGCCGCTGTGGTGAAATCTTCGTGGGCGGTGACTGCCAACGAGCCGCCGACGAAGTCGATTTGCTCGGCCAACTGTTTCGAGGATCTGGTCGCCGTGCCTTCTTCCAGGAGACTGGCCGTCAGATTAGCCAGGCCTGCTTTGTCCGGCGGGTCCTGAGCCGACCCGGCCTTGATGAGCGCATGGATTTCGACGATCGGCAGAAAGTGTTGCTCGACCACCAGCACCGTCATCCCATTGGCCGTGGTGATTTTGGCCGGGGAGATGTCTGCGGCCAATCCCGATCCAGTCAGGCAGGCCAGCGTGGTCAAGAGTCCTCCCGCAATCAGGACTGCGCTCGCGCAAAAGGACAGCTGGCGTGAATGCCGATGGGTAGTGCGTGTGATCCGATGTTGCATGGTCGATGCGCTACGGCTTTCCCTGATACGTCAGCGGCGAAGACGCGTTCTGCTGTTTGGACGGCAGGGGAACGAGAATGGCCACTGTTCGGTTGTCGTGGGTCAAGTAACGCTTGGCGACGCGTTGAATGTCTTTGGCGGTGACCGCTCGGATGCGTTCCAGAAATTGATCTATGCGATGCCAGCCCGCGCCGATGGACTCCAGCTGTCCAAGCAGCATGGCATGGCGGAAATTCGAATCCTGCTCGAAGACGCGGGAGGCCTCCACCTGATTCTTGGCACGCTGGAGCTCCAGATCCGACAGTAACTCAGTATGGAGCTTGGCGATTTCGCGTTCCATCGCGTCTTCCACTGTCTCAACCTTCGCGCCGGGGCTGACGAGGGAGTAGAAAAAGAACAAGCCGGGATCCGTTTGCAGCAGACCGTACTCGGCGCCGACCGACAGGGAGTTCTTCTGATCATAGACCAGGCTTTGATAGAGACGCGAACTTTTCCCATCCGACAGAGCCGATTCGAGGAGGGCGAGGGCATAGGCATCGTCGCTGGAATAGTTGGGGACTCGAAACCCTATCATGACAGACGAAACCTGGGCTTCGCGTTTTAGGACGATGCGCCGTTCGCCTCGTTGCTCCGGTTCCGCCGAGAGAGTGTGGCTGGGCGAAGGCCCCTTGGGGATCGGCTCGAAGAGATCTTTGATTGTCGGGAGCAGGGCGTCTGCTTTGATATCGCCCACAACGATCAGAGTGGCATTATTGGGAGAGTAAAATGTGTCGTAGTGACGCTGTAAGTCGTCGAGGGACATGGCATCAAGATCGGCAAACCAGCCGATCACCGGCCAATGGTAGGGATGGCTCAGAAACGCTTGTGCAAACAAGGCTTCGACCAGTGCGCCTTGCGGATCGTCCTCGCTTCTCAACCGACGCTCTTCTTTGACGACCTCGCGCTCGGTCTGAAATTCGTTGTTGTTGAGAACCAGACCCTGCATTCGGTCGGCCTCAAGTTCCAGAGCCAGTTCTACGCGGTCGGCCGCGAGGTTTTCAAAATAGGCGGTGAAGTCCTGTCCGGTAAAGGCGTTGTCGATCCCGCCGTTCTTGCGGATGATGCGCGAAAACGAACCTTTGGGATGCTTTGCCGTACCTTTAAACATCATGTGTTCGAGCATGTGGGAGAGCCCGGCCCGGCCCATCACTTCATTTCGAGAGCCGACCCTGTACCACACCTGCACCGTCGCCACCGGGGCTTTGGGGATCTCGACCAGCAGCACTTTCATGCCGTTGGACAGCACATGTTCATGGGGTTCTATGGCCATTGACGGAGCGGCCTCCACGAACGCAAGAAGCGCGGCGAGGAGGCACATCGTCGAACAGCGATGGAGAGCCGGACGTGTCATGATGAGATGAAGAACACGCGGCATGCTAGCAACGTGATTCGATAGGTGTCAAGGTAACTGATCCACGGTTAGCGGGGAGATTCCCGAGTTGTCCGCATGCGCCGAGCACGTCGCGTCCTCTGCTTTTACGGACGAATGCGTCGATTCCGGCATGGCGGAGTGTGGTTTGAAATCGCAGCACGTCGTGATCCGTGGGACGATGGAAACGGCTTCCGGGAAATTCGTTGAACGGAATCAGATTCACTTTGCACTTGATGCCCCGAAGGAGCGTCGGCAACCGCTGCGCGTCCACCGGTCGGTCGTTGACGTTCGCCAGGAGGACATATTCAAAGGTCAGCCGCCGGGTCGGCGCCAGAGGATACCGGCGGCAGGCCGTAAGCAATGATTTGAGCGATGCGATCTCGCTGGCGGCGGGCATGAGTTCCCGGCGCTCTTCTTCCGTGGTGGCATTGAGGGAGATGGCCAGATTGACCCCGAGCGTTGCGACCTCCTTGAGACGAGAGGCAAGGCCGGCGGTTGAAACTGTAATGCGCCTGGGCGACCAACCGAGGCCCCAGGATTTATTGGTCAGACAGGTGATGGCGGAAGAGAGGGCATCTAGATTTGCCAAGGGTTCTCCCATCCCCATAAAAACCAAATTGGTGATGCGCTCATCAGGGGGCAGCTGATCTTGTGCGGATAACACCTGATCGACAATTTCATGGGACTTTAAGTTGCGTTTGAGTCCCATCATGCCGGTCAGGCAGAAGCCGCAATCCAACATGCAGCCGACCTGGGTTGAGACGCAGAGCGTCAACCGCTCGTCGTCGGGGATCAGTACGGATTCGATCGTCAATCCATCGTTGAGCGTCAGAAGTAATTTTCTCGTGCCGTCCTCAGACGGCAACACTGCACAGTGGAGCGAGCGCCCGATGGTTGCGATGTCGGCCAACGCCGATCGATCGCGGGAGGACAGGTCGGTCAGTTCGGTGATGGCGCGCGCGCGTCGCCGGTACAGCCAGCGGAGGATTTGTCCGGCACGATAATTCGGCCAACCCTGCGCGCGGACAAACTTCACCATCTGAGGTTCGGTGAGGGCCAGTAAGTTAGTTGGAACAGTCAGTGTCGGCATTGCGCGTATTCACGATCTCGTTTCGTCACGAAGAGCCTATCATAAGTGAGAATGAAACCAACACCATGAGGAGCGCTCGACCGTGAGGCAGTCGTGAAACTTCTTCCATTGCGGCTCGTGCCGTATATAATGGACGTCGATGAAACAACCGACCATTAGCCCTCAATCTACTTCAAGCCGTGGCCGCGGCATGGCGTCGGGTTCGCTCGCCGTAGTCCTGATCATCGCCGGTTGCGCCTTTTTTTATGACGCGCCGGCGGCGCAGGTGTCGGATTCAGAGAAGCCACAAGCAAATGGCTGTGGGTCGGCCGAGGAGTGCTTCACCGCAGCCGCGTGGCCCAAAGAGCGATTCGGCCATGCGTTGACGAAGGATCAGGTCGCTATGCTGACGCTGGAACGGCTTCGACGAGTGATGGAGCAGTTCCCGGCTTCGCTTTGGGCCAAGCGGGCAGGGTTGCTGTCGGGGGTTATGCTGATCCAGCGGGATCCCGCCGGAGCGCTCACGCATCTCCGTTCGGCCCACCAGGACTTCCCGGTCCTCGATGATTACATCCGGTTCTGGATCGGTGAAGCGCTGCTTCATCTGGGGGATGCCAAAGAGGCGGCGAGGACATTCGAATCGGTGCCGCAATCAGTCCCCGATTCCAATTTGCTCGACCAGGTGGCTCTCCGTGCGGGGGAAGCCTGGTACCAAGCGTCCAGCTGTCCAGAAGCCGTGGTTTGGCTTACCAAGGCGGTGGGTTTGAACGACAACGAACCACGGGTCCCCCAAGCCTGGTTGCGATTGGCTTCCTGCTATCTTCGAGCCGATCAGCCGGTTGAAGGCAGAGAGACTCTCAAGAAGCTCTGGGCGAAGTTTCCGCAGACAAAGGAAGCGAAGGAAGCGGAGGCGTTGCTTGCGACCAATATCGGCGGAGAGCCCTGGGTCCCTCAGCCGGACGACTTCTACACCAGGGCGCAGGCGTTCCTGGGACAGGCTCTGCATGTGGAAGCGATCAAAGAATTGAAAACCTTTCTTGCGAAAGACCCATCTTCTTCCCGCCGTGGTGAAGCCAAACTCAAACTGGGCGTAGCGCAAGTCAGGTTGAAACTCTACGACCAAGCGCGTGATACCTTCGAGGAACTTGCCGGATCCCAGACGGTTCAAGCCGATGAAGCCGCCGTCTGGTTAGCCCGTGTCTATCTTCGACAGGGACTGGGGGATAAACTGCTGGAACAGAGCCGGGCCTTGCCTAGGCGGTCGCTGTCTCCCGAGCAGAAAGGGCAGATTAACGTGTTTGCCGGGATCTGGCTGGAGGATCAGGCTCAGTTCGACGAAGCGATCGCGAAGTATCGGCAGGTCGCCAAGTCAGGAGAGCCGGCATCCCAGCGGGCCGACGCGCGATGGCGCGAAGGATGGGTGCTCTATCGAACGGACCGCCATCAAGAAGCGGTCGCTGCGTGGCAGCCTATCGTTGATCAGCGGGACGGCGAATGGGAACCACAAGCGCTCTATTGGATAGCGCGGTCTCACAGCCATACTGGAGGGAAAAACTCGAGAGAAACCTTCCAGCTGTTGTGCAAGCGCTACCCACTGACCTACTATTGCCAATTGGCGCAGAGCCATACGGACATTCCGCTATTGGCGCCTGCAGATCAGGAAAAGATTCGGGAGGGCTCTGCGGGTCCTTCTTCTACGGACACGGCCGTGGCGTCTACGCCGCACGGTAATGGCCGGACGGAAATCGAACAGCAGCCGGCCTATCGGCGGGCGCTCGAACTCAGGACGCTTGGGCTTGAGCAAGATGCCGCGCGCGAGCTCACTGTGCTGACGGACCGCTACAGCCACGATCTCAACGCATTGACGGCGTTGTCCGTGATGTTGAATGAAGCCGGGGCCTACCACCATGCGCTACGCCTCGTGCGGGCTCGATTTCGAGACCGGCTGGAACGGACCGGGGGTGCCGTGGCGGACGACCTGTGGAATGTGGCCTATCCGACGGGATTGATTCACACGATCAAAACACAGGGAGTCAGCGGGGTCGACCCGTTTCTCGTTGCGGCCATCATCAGAGAAGAAAGCCAATACGATTGGCGCGCGGTGTCCCGTGTCGGGGCCATCGGCTTGATGCAGATCATGCCCGCAACCGCCAAGGTGGTGGCCCAGCAGCATCGTTTTCCCAGCGTGGAACGCGAGGATCTGTTCGATCAAGACACCAACATTCAGATCGGGGTTCGGTACGTGCAGCAGTTGCTCGCGCAGTTTTCTGGCAACGTGGCGCAGGCCATTGCGGCCTACAATGCCGGCCCGATCGCCGTCCAGAGTTGGGCGGCGGCCTATCGGGGACGGAGCGAAGACGAATTCGTCGAGTTGATCCCGTACCAAGAAACCAGACGATATGTGAAGCGAGTGCTCCGCAGCTACAAAGAATATCTCCGTCTCGCCGGCATCCCGAAGTCCGTTTCTTGACAAGGTTTCACAAAGTTTTTATAGTGCGCTTCAATTAGCATGAGCGGAGAGGGAACGCAGGGTCGCCATGGCGTTGGACCGTCTGGATGCGCTTGAAATTCGGATCAAAGATCTCGTGAAATTGGTCCATGAACTGAAGCGGAGAAATGCGTCGTTGGAAGATGAAGTCAAGGCGGCTCGTCAGCGGCTTGCTTCGCAGGATGACGTGAATCGCCGGTGGGAAAAAGAGCGGGTCGATATCAGGTCGAGAATCGAGCGGGTCATGGGTGAGATCGAGTTGTTGGAATGTGCGGACGATGCCAAGGAGGTGGCCCTTGACTAAGACCATCGATGTCGAGATCTATGGTCAACGGTATGCGATTCGCGGTACTGCCGACGATGCCTATATTCGGCGGCTGGCTCATTTCGTCGATGATCACATGAAGCATCTGGCCGAAGGCATGAAAACAGCCACCCCGTCGAAACTGGCAGTACTGACGGCCATCAATCTTGCCCATCAGCTCTTCGAATCCGAAAAGAAGCGGGTCCAGGGAGAGGCTGATGTCGATCGACGGATGGATACGCTGATGGAATCCATCGAAGAGCAGATGCCGACGTCGCTCTTTCGGTAAGTCCTCCTGAGTTCGCCTATCCCCGAGATTCTCTTCAATAGCAAGTTTCGCCTTGCTTTCACAGAAGCCCTTTGTTATCGTGCACATGTAATCTATGAGAGTGTGCGTACGGTGTTCTACGGACAATCGGGGGATTGAGAATCGATTTTTAAGAATAGCTGACTCGGCTGGAAACGAACGTTGTGAAAGCGATAGAGAACGTTGTAGCGTCCACGTACGATGCGGTGATCCTGTGGATTCTCACTACGGTGGTCAAGCCAGGACGGCAAATCTTGGCGGATTTCTGGCGACAAGTCGTCAGAAAGATAGAGTGGTCGACGGCCGTTCATGGTGAGTATCAACAGATGGTTCCTATTTCTTCGGCCGATCCTCTTCGACGGCTGGGATCTCGGCATGCGATCCTGCGGTCTAGGAGACGGCATGGTGAAAGGAATCTCACGGGTGTCGTGCTGGCCAGCAGGCGATCTCGCGCGTTTCTAGACTGAACCGTCAGCAATCTTTCCTGGGCGTTGTTCCCCCTTGGTTCCTGTCCGTTAGAAGCACCCCGCTTAATCTGTGTACGTCCTACGCGCAAACCGGGCTGGTTTGTATGCCTGGTATGCCAAGAAGGGGGTGACTCTCGTTGTCTACCACAATTGTTTTCTACATTCTGTGCGCTATTGCCGGAGCTCTCACGGGTATCGGAGTTTTCGAATTGGTGCGCCGCAACATGGCTGGGGCGAAACGGACTGAGATGGAAGCGCAGGCCAAGCAGGTCATGCACAATGCCCAGCGCGAGGCCGAGAACATCTTGAAAGAGGCCAAGCTTGAAGCCAAAGATCTCTTGTTTCAGGCGAAGTCGGAGCTGGAGAAAGAGCAGAAGGCGAAGCTCGTCGAGCTTGCAGCCGCTGACAAACGTTTTTTTCAGAAGGAAGAGGGGCTCGATCGGAAGCTCGCGGCGCTGGATAAGCGGGAGAGCGAGTTGCTGAAACGCGATCAGGAGTTTGGGAAGCGCGAGGAGCGGCTTGCCGTCAAAGAAACGGCGTGCGCCAAGGCCGAACGCGAGCATTGCGAGGCATTAGAGCGTGTGGCAGGCATGACGGCGGAAGAAGCCAAAAAACATTTGATCGCCGAAATGGAGACGCAGGCGCGGCTCGATGCCGCCGGCATCGCCAAGCGGACGATCGAAGAGGCGCGCGAAAATGCCGAACGGGAAGCACGCGAAATCATCACCAGCTCCATTCAGCGGGTGGTGCGTGACTATGTCTCGGAGTCCACGATTTCGGTGGTCCAGATTCCGAACGACGCGATGAAGGGCCGGATCATCGGCCGGGAAGGGCGGAATATCCGCGCGATCGAGGCGGCTACGGGGATCGATTTGATCATCGACGAGACGCCGGAGGCCGTGATCATTTCGGGGTTCGATCCCTTGCGGCGCGAGATCGCCAAAGTGTCACTCGAGCGGTTGATGCACGACGGCCGGATTCACCCCACCCGCATCGAAGAGATTGTGGAAAAGGTGAAGGTCGACATTGACAAGCTGATGTATGAAGAAGCGGAGAAGATCATCTTCGAGCTGGGACTTGCGGATTTCCACCCGGAGTTGATCAAGGTGCTGGGGCGGCTCAAGTATCGGACGAGCTATGGGCAGAACAATCTGTACCATGCGCGGGAAGCGGCGTACATTTGCGGCATCATGGCGTCGGAGTTGGGACTCGACGTCAAGTTGGCGCGGCGCGGCGCCTTGCTCCATGACATCGGCAAAGCGGTCAGCCACGAGGAAGAAGGGCCGCACGCCATGCTGGGG
>JAOUEB010000470.1 GCA_029858925.1 Nitrospira sp. | reverse complement strand
ATGCGCTGAAGGGCCCGGGAGCCTGGTTTTCTCCGATGAAAGGACCGGGCTGATCGATGCCAAGCAACGATGAGGACCGGTCAAGGCCTGTAACTTACTGGGACACTGTGGTCGCACGCATGATGACACCGGGTGTGGTTCAGATTCCTGGCGACATTTCCGTGACGGAAGCAGCATCTCTCTTGGAACGAGAGCAGATGCCCTGCCTGCTCGTCAAGGATACGGAGTCGTGCTTCGGGCTCATGACTCCGGCCGACATCGTCAAGAAAGTGGTCGCCCAGGGCCTGGAACCGGATGATATCGAAGTCCGCACGATCATGACACGACCCGTGCAATTTATCGAATACGATCGAGTGATCGAGGAGGCCTCCACCCTCATGATGACGACCGGCACGCCCATCCTCATCGTCACAAAGCAGGAGCAACCGGTCGGCGTCCTCACCGCGAGAGATTTGATCCTTTCGCCCACACGGTGTCGCGCAAACATTCCGGTCTCCATCCGCGTCATGGAGGGAACCCGTCCGGGAACTGAGCATCATGCCGTGATCATACAACTCAGCCATGTCGGCGCCTTGGTGGAATCTCCCATTTCGCTGTTGTCGGATACAACTGTCACCCTGAGTTTTTCCCTTCCCAACTTCATGAGTCCATTGACCGTCCGAGGAACGGTCTTGTCCCGTTATGATCAGTCCGGCAAGCCTCCTTTCTCCTCAATGCCGAACATAGACATCCAATTCGCCAATCTCTCCCCTGCCAACCAGTCCAGGCTTAAAGCCTGGGTGCTTCAGAATACGCCCAAATCATCTGATTTAAGTTAGACCGCCGAGTATTCATCGAAGTTCTTTGACCAATCCACTATCCATTGGTAAAATTTTCTACGCTATCCATAAGCGCGAGGACCACACATGAACATGGCCAGCAAATCACAGCAGACTCGACCACGCCCCTCCTTGTCCAAGGAAGAACTCCTTCAACAGATCAGCGTATTACTGGAAAGTCCGGAAGACGATATGCACGCAGCCCTCATGAAGGAACTCTTGGCGGGCGTGCTCAAAATACATGACGCGCACCTTGACTTATTGGACATCAAAATTCTGAACCGAGCGGTCAAAGAGCTGCGCCATGCGTTCGGCGTCTTTCGAGGCTACCACGGCCGGCAAAAGATCAGCATCTTCGGCTCGGCAAGAACTCCTTCGGACGACCCCAACTATCAGCTGGCCCACCGTTTCGCCCAGGCCATCGTGCAGGAAGGCTTCATGGTCATCACCGGAGGCGCAGACGGCATCATGCGCGCCGCTCAAGAAGGCGCGGGACGCGAAAACAGCTTCGGCGTCAATATCATGCTTCCGTTCGAGCAAGGTCCCAATGCCACGATCGCGGACGATCCAAAACTGATTACCTTCAAGTACTTTTTCACCAGAAAGTTAATGTTCCAGAAAGAAGCCAACGCCATCGCGCTCTTCCCTGGAGGATTCGGCACGCATGACGAGGGGTTTGAAATCCTCACCCTTGCCCAGACCGGCAAGAGCGACCCTCAGCCGATCATCTGTCTCCAGGCGCCGGGGTGCGACTATTGGGACGACTGGTCGTCCTTCGTGACGAAGCAACTGTTGCAGCGAAACCTGATCAATGAAGCGGATCTGAGTCTTTTTACGATCGTGAATTCAGTCGAAGCAGCCGTGAAACATATCCTCCGATTCTATCGCCGTTATCATTCAATTCGCTTTGTCGGCCGGCAACTGGCCATGCGGTTAAAAGACGGCATCTCCGCCCAACAGCTCGACCTGATCCAGGAACAGTTCGGCGATCTCTTGTCCGAAGGAAAGTTCGAACTGCGCGGCCCCCTGGAGGAGGAACTCGATGAACCGGGCCTTCGAGATTTGCCCAGGCTCGCGTTCAGTTTCAACCGTCGCAGCGCCGGCAGGCTCCGCCAGCTGATCGACCATCTCAACGGGCTCTGAGCCACTCTTGCGTAACGCTGGGCCTTGGCGGCAAACCGGCGTAGCGCTC
>JAOUEB010000471.1 GCA_029858925.1 Nitrospira sp. | reverse complement strand
CGGTGGTGAGATTGGGAGTGAAGAGGTTGGCGCCGCATCATCTTTGGGGGCTGGCCGCCAGGTTGTTCAGGTTCAATGCAGAGCGGTGGAAACGGCGGGCACTGTTCTACGAGCGGCACCGCGATTGCTTTCCACGGTTATCCGCCGGTCGATTTATCGAGCGGTGTCGTGAATTGGAGGCGGCGTACCGGCGACTCGCGGAGATCATGTTTGCCCTACCGGCCAAAGACCAGTGGGGGCCGGTACGAACGCTGGTTGCGCGGAGAAAGCAGGGGGGGAGGGCCGTGCTGCCTGACTACCGGGCGTTGATTTCAGCTCGGTGAGAAGCCTGGGGCGAGCATAAACGGTGTGTACTACGTGAGAGTGTCATTGGGTTCAGACTTATCACGGTTTGCGATTCACAGTTGATGCCGCCAAGCAACGCGTCGTATAGGTCCTGTGCAATGTAGGGTCAGCTCTCTACGCCTTGCGTCTATTTTTCTGCCGGTGTTAAGATCCGAGCGTTAGGTTTCAATCTTAACCTCGACCTTAGCCAGTTTTCTCTTTTACTATGCCCAATATCACGTTACTCGTTTCTCCCAGTTGCGGCGCCTGTCCCTCGGCCAAGAGCCTGTGGAAGCAGTTGCGCGTGAAGTACAGCTTTTCTTACCGGGAAGTGGATATCACGACCAAGGATGGGCAGGAATTGGCCGACCGCCATTCGGTGCGGGCGGTTCCCGCCACGATCATTGACGGCCGATTGACCTTCGTCGGGGTTCCAAGTCGGGAGAGTGCAGAGAAGGCCATTCAATTGAAGATCAAGCAGCGGGAAGGATAGCGAGTTATGGATGAAGACGAGAACGAGCTTCCGGAGCTTCCGCTCATTGACAAGGGCCCTCCGCCCGACTGTCCGATTTGTGGCGATCCCATGTCGTTCATCGACGGCGACTGGGCCTGCGTCGACTGCAACGGCGAATTGCTGGGACCGGAAACCGGCTAATGGCGTCGTTGGTGAAGCGTGAAGCGTATTTCTCAAGTAAAGATGAGACACACACTCTTTTTATTCTGCATTTCACGCTTCACGAGATACGCTTCACGAGATACGCGTTAGATGCTCCGCATTGTCACCGGGCCTTTCCATCCTGCCCTTGATCACGCGCTTGTCGAGGATGTGCGCGGGCTCAAGGCCGATGACCCGTTTGCTCTGCTCGCCGTCATCGTTCCTTCCGCCTCGCTTGCGGATCATCTGAAACGATTTCTGGCCATCGAATCGCGCCTCCCGCTGCTCAATCTTCATGTGCTGACATTTCACCAGTTCGCGTTGAGGCTGCGGGACGATCTGGCGCGAAGCGGACAGCCGGTCTCGCCCATGCAGCTGGTCGACGATTTCTATTTCGCCCAAATCCTTCGCCAGGTGGTGAATCGCCAGTTGCCGGGGTTGGCAGCGATGGGACGGTTACCATCCTCGCCCGGAACCTGGAAAGGGCTGTGGGCGACGGTACGGGACCTGAAAGACGCGGTGGTGGATCCGGCGACAGCGTTGAAAGCCGTGGCGGAAGGTCTCTTCGAAGACGACGACCGACCTTGGTTGGAAGCCCTGTTTATGCTGCAAGCTGCGGTGATCGAGGGCAGCCGGTCGCTTGGGGTGGGCTCGCCTGATGACTTGATTGCATCGCTCGGCCAGGACCTCTCTCGATCGAATCTGCTGGCTCGCTTCAAGCGCCTATGTTTCTATGGGTTTTACGATCTTCTGCAAGTCCAGCTATCGTTCTTCGAATCGGTTGCGCGCTGTGCGCCGACGACGCTCTATGTCCCTCTGGGGCCAGGCCCGTCGTACGATTTTTCCCGCCGGTTTTTTGAACGATATCTGCTGCCGTTAGCCGATGCGCATGAAGATCGGAGCGAAGCGCCCGTCGCGGCGTCCTCTTCCGGTCCTATCCAACTGTCCGTCACAAGTGTGATCGGGGCGGAGGAAGAACTGGCCGCCGTATGCCGTGAGATCCTGACGCTCGTCGAAGTCCATGGCTATCG
>JAOUEB010000039.1 GCA_029858925.1 Nitrospira sp. | reverse complement strand
TGATGGCGAAAGGCACCGTGATGGCGGCCGGCAAGAGCGATCAATTGAACGCCGAGATGGTTCGGCAGCATTTGACGGTCTAGGACGCGGTAGTCATGAACATGTCTGCCGCAATTGTCCATCTCTGCGAGCCGAGACGAGGCCGATCCGCTGTTCCGACCTTCGTTGTTCGTATCTCGTGAAGCGTGAAGCGCAGGACAGAAAGAAAGTGCATTGTATCTTTGCTTGCGAGATACGCTTCACGAGATACGAAAGCCGGTTTGCGAGATACGAGATACGCTTCACGAAGAACGATCGTTCAGAGAAGAGAGGAGGACTCATGCATCTCACTCCAAGAGAGCAGGAAAAACTGTTGATCTATACAGCGGGGCAACTTGCAGCGGACCGTAAGAAGCGCGGGCTCAAACTCAACCATCCAGAATCCGTTGCCTATCTGACCGCAGCCATTCTCGAAGGCATCCGCGACGGCAGGTCCGTTGCCGATCTTATGGCCTATGGAGCCACCCTGCTCTCGCGCAGCGATGTCATGCCCGGCGTGCCGGAAATGATTCATGAGTTTCAGGTCGAAGGGACCTTTCCAGATGGCACGAAACTGGTGACCGTGCACGATCCCATTCGATAGGATCCCAGGTCCAACCATTTGTTCATACTCTTTGTTGCAGGAGGGGACATATGCCGAAGAAGAGCAAACGGGCTCCGGCGAGGGCTCACAAAGCTCCTCAGAAGAAGGGGAGCTCCATGGCCGCCGCGATCAAGGCCGAGTTGGCCAAACCGGTCATTCCTGGTCAACTCCTAGTTGCATCCGGCGACGTCGAACTCAACGCGGGCCGTTCGAAAAATGACGTGCTCGTTGCGAACGGGGGCGATCGTCCGATTCAAGTCGGTTCGCACTGTCATTTTTTCGAAGCCAACCGCGCGCTCATCTTCAACCGTGAGCAGGCCTTCGGATTTCGGCTCGACATTCCGGCCGGCACGGCTGTGAGGTTTGAGCCGGGGGAAGAGAAGAAGGTGACGCTTGTGGCGCTCGCGGGCCAGCGGATTGCACATGGGATCAATGCGCTGACCAACGGTTCATTGGATGACCCACAAGTCAAAACAAAGGCTCTGGCGAAGGCGGCTGAAATGGGATTCTCCGGCAAAGGAGGGGCACGGTGAAAATTCCACGCAAACAATACGCGGATCTTTTCGGCCCCACGGCGGGCGACCGAATCCGGCTGGCCGACACCGAACTGTTGATCGAGATCGAAGAAGATTTCACATCGTATGGAGACGAAGCGGTCTTCGGCGGCGGCAAGGTGCTGCGGGACGGGATGGGGCAGTCGCCACGGGCCACCAGCGCGAGCGGCGCGCTCGATACGGTGATTACGAACGCGGTCATTCTCGACCACTGGGGGATCGTCAAGGCGGATATCGGGATCAAGGACGGGCGCATCGCCGGCATCGGCAAGGCGGGTAATTCCGACCTCATGCCACATGTCACGAAGGGAATGGAAGTGGGACCCGGCACGGAGGCCATCTCTGGAGAAGGTTGTATCGTGACGGCGGGAGGCGTGGAAACGCACATCCATTATATATGTCCTCAACAGTATTGGGAGGCGCTCTCCGCCGGTCTGACGACCATGATCGGCGGCGGGACCGGTCCTGCCACCGGCACCAATGCTACGACCTGCACACCGGGGCCGTGGAATATTCACCGGATGCTGGAAGCCTCGGATGGAATTCCGATCAATCTCGGTTTTCTGGGGAAGGGCAATGCGTCCCAGCCGCAAGGATTGGACGAGCAGATCGAGGCCGGCGCCATCGGGTTGAAGCTCCATGAGGATTGGGGGACCACGCCGGCAGCGATTGACACCTGTTTAAGTGTCGCGGAACGCTACGATGTGCAGGTTGCCATTCACACGGATACGTTGAATGAAGCGGGGTTCGTCGAGGACACGATCAAGGCCTTCAAGGGACGAACAATCCACACGTTCCATACCGAAGGCGCCGGCGGCGGCCATGCGCCCGACATCATCAAGGTCTGCGGCGAGCCGAATGTGCTGCCGTCCTCGACCAACCCGACGATGCCGTTCACCGTGAATACGATGGATGAGCATCTGGATATGCTGATGGTCTGTCACCATCTGAACAAACGTGTGCCGGAAGACGTCGCCTTTGCCGAGTCCCGTATCCGGCGGGAGACGATCGCGGCGGAAGACATCTTGCACGACTTGGGCGCGATCAGCATCATGTCGTCGGATTCCCAGGCCATGGGGCGCATCGGAGAAGTGATTATCCGCACCTGGCAGACGGCGCATAAGATGAAAGTCCAGCGGGGGCATCTGACGCCAAAGAGCGGGAAGGATTCAAGTCAGCATGACAACTTCCGGGCAAAGCGCTATGTGGCCAAGTACACGATCAATCCAGCAATCGCGCACGGGATCGCCCATGAAGTCGGCTCGGTGGAAGTCGGTAAAATCGCCGATCTCGTTATCTGGAAGCCGGCATTCTTCGGCGTGA
Organism: Nitrospira sp.; assembly: GCA_029858925.1. GTDB lineage: Bacteria > Nitrospirota > Nitrospiria > Nitrospirales > Nitrospiraceae > Nitrospira_D. The sequence goes on along the minus strand of JAOUEB010000039.1, from coordinate 5,758 downwards.
AGCCCGAAATGGTGCTGAAGAGCGGATTTATCGCCCAAGCGCAGATGGGGGATCCCAATGCGTCCATTCCAACACCCGAACCGATCATCAGCCGGCCGATGTTCGGCTCGTTCGGGCGGGCGATCCACAGCACCAGTTTCACCTTCTTATCTCAGGCGGCGCTGGATCGGGAGATTCCGAAGAAGCTCGGCTTGCAGAAGCGCGTGGCCGCGGTGAAAAATTGCCGCGCCGTGAAGAAACGCGATCTGAAGCTGAACGATTATCTCCCCAAGGTCGAAGTCGATCCGGAAACGTACGTCGTAACGGCGGACGGCGAGCGGCTCACCTGCGAACCGGCGATTGTGTTGCCGATGGCGCAACGGTATTTCCTCTTTTAGCGTGAGGGGTCCCTCGACTAGGCTCGGGACGGTGAGCTCGTCGAACCGTAAGGGGTGAAGGGTAAGGGGATAAACTGACAGATGAAGACACGCGGATTACTCGAAGGGCTGCGATTCACCGATACCTTTTTCCCATCGGGAGGGTATGCCTTTTCATCCGGCCTGGAAGCGGCCGTGCAGGGCGGCGCCGTGAAGGACTCCGATCAGCTGGCCCGCTATGTCGAAGATCTGCTGCGCGGCGGGATGAGCCGGAGGGAGGCGCTTGCCGTCAAATTGGCAAACCGCGCCGGAGCAGCCGGAATACTCGATCCGGCGATCGATGTCGATCGGGAATTGGATGCGACGAAGCTCGGCCGTGAGTCTCGTCTTGCCAGCCGTCAGATGGGACGGCAGGTGATGAAAGTCGCTACGGATCAACTCCGAGGCAAGACGGTGCTGACGGAATATCGCGATGCAGTGGAAGCGGGCAAGGCACCCGGTCACTTAGCCGTCAGTTTCGGGCTTACATTGGGAGCGTGCGAGTGGAACGGCGAAGAAACGGCCGCGGCTTTTCTGTACCAGACGGCGGTGGGATTCGTCTCGGCCGCGATGCGGCTCAGCCCCATCGGCCAGCGCGAAGGGCAGCGGGTGCTGGGAGAGTGGCTTCCGTTGATCGACCGTATCAGCCGCGAAGTCGGGACCGAGACGCCCATGAGTTCGTGGTCGCCCATCCAGGACATTTACGCGATGCGCCATGGCCGATTGGAGTGGCGGCTGTTTCGGTCCTAAGAGCGTATGGCAGGTGGCGAGTAGCAAGTAGTGAGTGGCGAGTAGCAAGTGGCAAGAAGGGGAAGGAGAGCGGTGATTGGCTTTCGGCTCTTAGCCATAAGCCATAGGCTATAAGCTCTCGGTATTAATATGCACGACCAGAATCATCAGCATCGTCACGGTGACATGCATCCGACGAGCGCGAGAACGAAAGGCATTCCCGTCATCGGCGTCGGGGGGCCGGTGGGATCTGGCAAAACTGCGCTGGTCGAGGCCCTGTGCCGGAAACTCCGCGACCGGTACAGCCTGGCGGCGGTAACGAACGATATTTTTACGAAAATCGACGCGGAGATTCTGACGAAACGCGCCGCTTTGCCGATCGACCGAATCGTGGGGGTGGAGACCGGAGGCTGTCCCCATACGGCGATTCGGGAGGATGCATCGCATAATCAGGAAGCGATCGATGATCTGCTCAAGCGGCATCCTGACATCGAGCTGATTTTCTTGGAGAGCGGTGGAGACAATCTGGCCGCGACGTTCAGTCCCGAATTGGTAGACTACGTGATTTATGTGATTGATGTGGCCGGTGGAGATAAGATTCCGCGCAAAGGCGGACCGGGCATCACCCGATCCGATCTGCTGGTCATCAATAAGATGGATCTGGCTCCCTATGTTCTCGCCGACTTGGCCGTGATGGAGCGGGACACGCTCCGCATGCGGGGCGATTTGCCGTTCGTCTTTACCAACCTCTTGTCCGGTGATGGGCTCGATACGGTCTCGGCTTGGGTCGAGCAACGCATTCCACAGCGAGCCCCGCGCGTGTGACCATCTCACCGGTGCGTGTGTCACCAAAAATAAAAAGCTCACGAGATATTCTGACCGAGCCGGTCGGCCGTGTCGGGAAATTGCGACTGGAGTATGCCAAGCGCGACAGCCGGACGATCATCGCGCGTTCTCACTGCACGACGCCATGGCATCTGCTCCCGCCGATTTACCTTGATGATACGGGTGCGGCCTATACATTGCTGGTGAATCCGTCCGGTGGCCTGGTTGGTGGGGATCGGTTGTCCATCGACATGAAGCTGGGTGCGGATGCGCATGTCCTTATCTCCGCACCTTCTGCGAATCGCGTCTATCGCTCGCAGGGAGCAGTATCGATTCAGGACATCAAGATCACGATCGGCGCTGGTGCGGTCTTGGAATGGCTGCCTGAACATACGATCCCCTTTGCCGGCTCGCGATTCCGCCAAACGATTCATGCGGCATTGGGACAGGGCGCGACATGTATTCTGTGGGATGCTGTCGCATCGGGACGAATCGCCAGAGGCGAGCGGTGGGCATTTGCGAGTTTGGAAAATGAGATACGTATTACGACCGCGGCAGGGCAGTCGCTGGTGGAGCGGTATGCGCTCGATCCGGCAACGGATCTGGGGTCGGTGGGACTCGCGGCGCAATGGGACTACGTTGCGTCGCTCTACGTGGTCAACGATGCTGTCGCGCCGGAGGTGTGGAGCCGTTTGGAAGAGCGGATCGGCCTTTTGCTGGACGAGCGCGCCGAGCGACTATTGGGGGGCGTGTCTCAGCCGGCTGCGCCGGGAGTCGCGGTCAAGATTCTGGCCAGGACCGCGCCGGATTTAACTGAAGCGATGGATGTCTTGTGGGCCGCCGTCCGCGCAGAGCTGTGGAACTTGCCGCCGGTAGCATGGAGGAAGTACTGACGGGGTTGGATCAAAAGAGCCGATGGCGTATGGCTTATGGCACAAGCAGTGCTGAGATCTGAGTGCTGAGTTTCAAGTTCTTAGTTGTGAGGTATCAGCTGCACCGCACCATGGTCCGCCACCCATGACCCCTCACGCCTAACGTCCGGGTGCTATCAGCTCTTGCCCTCGTTCCCCGCCGGAGGCGGTGCGGAGGGAGGAGGCCAGGCCGATCAGCGAGAGTGAGTAGATCAGCCACTTCGACGGATCGAAATTATACCAGCGCGGGCCGTTTCGATAGTCGGTTTGGTGGGTGTGGTGGTAATTGTGGTAGCCCTCGCCGAACGTTAGGAGCGAGACGAGCCAGCTGTCTCGGCTGGAGTCCGCTTGGCTGTGCGGTTGTCTCCCCCATAAGTGGCAGACCGAGTTGATGCAAAAAGTCGAATTGAGCACGGCGAACATCCTGCCGACTCCCGCGAGCATGAAACAGCTCAGGCCTCCCATCCACCCTTCGTACAGCGATCCGACGACAAACGGGAGCGCGAGACCGGAGAGGACGATTGGCACATAGTAACGGTGTTGCCACATCACAATCGGATCTTGCCGCAGCCGGGTCGCATATTTTGGGTCGGCATGACTTTGGTCCGACCACAGCCATCCGCAGTGGCTGTGCCAAAACCCCAGCTTGGCATTGTACGGGTCGGCGTCTTGGTCGCAGGCTGCATGATGACGGATGTGGTCGGCCCCCCATTTCAGGGCGGAGTTTTGGAGTGCCCATCCACCGGCAACCAGGAAGCAGGCTTTGACCCAATCCGGGCTGGTGAAGCTTCGGTGCGAGATCAAGCGATGGTAGCCGACCGTAATGCCCAACCCGGTCACCATATACAATAGCCCGAACATGGTCCAGTCCAGCCAGGTATATCCATAGATGAATCCGAAGACAGGGACTCCGATCACCGCGCTGCAGGTGACTAGGCCGAAGAGCAGCTTGGTCACATAAATGGGATAGGTGCGCCGGAGCCCTGTGACAGGACAGGGCAGCTCACCCTGTGGCAATAGGGCACTGGATGCAGGAGAATCCTGGGATGGGTGGATCATGCAGAGGACGCTGCTCTTGGTTTTCTAGATTCTTATGGGAAGGCCAACGCGTTCTAAGTGTATGTACTTTAGCAGGTCGGAGCATAATTAGCCATTCATTTTCAGAGCAGACGGCTGATGCAGTACTGAGTAACGAGTGCTGAGTGCTGAGACGGGGGAAGTTATGAGTGCGGTCCCGAGATGAAGCAAGCTGAATATGAATAATGCGAGGAAGGGGATTGTATAGGTTGACAGGGGACGGTAAGATTTCATATACATAATCGATCAAGAGCCAGCCTCGCCGGCACGTCGTCGATCATGTATGCGACAGCAGGTGCCGTTCCCACATTTTCCTATCACTAGCCGGTGAATGAAAAAGGGATATGCGGGTCAGCTAACAGGGCAGTAGATCAATCACAAGGAGGCAGTCCAATGAAGAGTGCGTTATCAATAGCATTTGGCGTGGCAGCCGTCGCGGTCGTCGCGGCGCCTCTCACCTCGTTTGCAGGCGGAACGATTTCCGGCAAGGTTACCTATGCCGGAAAGGCCGAGCAGAAGGAGTTTCTCTTCTCGAAGTTCCCCAACCCCAAGTATTGTGTCAAGATTCCTGATAAGAGCGTGATGGACGGGGACAAGCGGTTCCTGAAGAGCATCGAAGTCGGCAAGGATGGCGGCCTCAAGAATGCCGTGGTGGCCGTGTATGACATCGAAGACAAGGCGTTCATCGATGGGTACCAGGGCACGGAAGTGGTCGCGGCATTCTGCGAGTTCCAGCCGTTCAGCGGCGTGGTGGTGAATACCAAGTCCTTCAAGGTTGAGAACCAGGATGCCGATCCTGACGACCCCAAGTCCGTGCAGGGCGTGCTCCATAACCCCCATAGCTTCGTAGTCAAGGGGGCGAGCTCGGCAACAGGGTTCAACATCGGCCTCGCCAAGAAAGGCGACAAGCTCGACAAGCCGGTGGTGTTTCGTGGTGGCGCAGATAAGGATGGCTACTACCGCTTACAGTGCGATCAGCATGAGTTCATGCAGTCCTTCTTCCTCCCGGTGTCGAATCCGCACTTCGCCGTGGTGAAGGACGATGGCTCGTTCGAGATCAAGGACGTGCCGGCCGGCAAGCACAAAGTGGTGGCGTGGCATCCGTTTGCCGCCAAGGGCAAGAAGATCGAATTCGAGGTCGATGTGACGGACGGCGGAACCGCCAACCTGAAGGCCGAGATCAAGTAAACGGTAGTTTTGTTTGAGCGGCGCAAGCCGCATAGAAGGGCTCAGCGGGGCAACCCGTTGAGCCCTTTGTCTTTACTCCCGGCTGCCAGCTCTTGTTTCATGAACGCATATATTCACACCGTGGCTCTACGCATCCCGTCTCTGTTATTTTCACCGGTATGCCGACGTGAAGAAGCAACCGAGTGGGAATTAAAGCTTGTTGAAGGTGTCGATTGAGAGGTTTGCCTGGGGGAGGAGTTGTCGTAGGAGTCCGATGCCGAGTTCGTCATGCTGGGGGATTGACAAGGTGTATTCGTATCCGGGTTTAACCCTCATGACGTAAGATCCACGTTGTCGGCCTACCGCCCACTCTGCGTCATGCTGAGGGCCGATTCTTCATTGAAGAGGAATTCCGGGAAACCCGCGCACTTATCCAACCTGCCGCTTGCAGTCTGCTGATCGCTGCGCTAATCGTTCGCCCCATCTGAACGTCTTTTGAACGTCTTTGGATATCCCTTCTACCCCCTTTCCCTGCCTTGCCTTTCCGTTTCCGATCTAGGTAAGATCCAGCTCTTCAAAACCATGCGTCTGAATGGCTAAGGGATTGGTGTGTCACGAGAATTCTCGCTCGCAGAGATCTTCCAGCTGGGCTAT
>JAOUEB010000469.1 GCA_029858925.1 Nitrospira sp. | reverse complement strand
GATAGCTCTGTTTCACAGCAACACTCCATTTTGATGCGATCCAACACGAATCCAGCGGACAGCATATTTCTCAATAAGGGCTTGAAGGGCTTGCGCGATGAGGCGGAATGGCCACAGAGCGGTGACGGTGGCGAGAATGCTAGACCTTAAAGGCGGCCACAGCCTCTTCTTCCGTGTTGCACAGCTGAATATTTTCTCCATACACGCGTGTCAGGAGATCAAAGCCGCTTGCCGCAAGAACTTCCTTTACCATCCCCTTCGCTGCGGCAATCTTCATCACCCCTTGAACGTTGCTAAGCTGCTTGCCAGTCAGAATAAGGACCCGTATGCCCCCGCTGCTGATATAGTCGATATCGGCCAGGTTGATAACGACCTTTTTCGCGCCTCGATCCAAAATCTTCTTTATTTCCTGGATCCCCTGTTCGGCAGTGGTCGCTGAGAGACTGCCATGCAACTTGATGATGGCGACCCCTGCATCCTCGTGAGAGGTCACTGTCAACACGTGTCGGGTACCTTGGTCCATTGTTGTGCTCCTTTCCTTTATGAAAGATGGCCACTCTGCCTGAGCTGTATGGCGAGCGAGGGAACAGAAGTAGCCGGCCCGCTTGCAACCCCTGACATACACTAACCTAAAACCTCCTACAGTAGATACCCGTTCTCGCAGTATCTCAGCGGGCATCATGCCTGTTGTGCCTTCAAGATGGCTTCTTCAAGCGTGGAGGCATAGAGGCTCATAATCATCACCCCACTCAATTGGAACACCGTACGAACCTGGTCGTTTCCCCTACAGAGCACCACTCGCCCGCCTGTTCGGTTCATCGCCATCACCGTTTTCAGGATCACCCGCAGCCCGATCGATGAAATGTACTCAATGCGAGAGAGGTCGAGCACAATCTGCCTTGCCCCACGCTCAATATGCCCAGTCAGAACACGCTCGACCTCGGGCCCGCCGCTCGTATCGAACCGGCCCTGCGGAGTAACGATCACGACGGAGCCACTCTGATGCGATTCAACCGTCATTTCTGCTCTCCTTCGACCTTGGCGTGATCGTTGCGGGCGCCTCTCCACGTCGAACGCGCTAATCCAGGTCTTGTTGGTTTGTCTGATGGGAGCTGCCTCATCAGCCAGCCAGCTTCTTTTTCACCGTCAAGACATTGTGCCCCACCGCACGATGGTACAACACCTCGTCGAGCATGGAGCGCACCAAGTGAATCCCCAAGCCGCCGATCTCACGCTCATGCAGCAGCAGCGACAAATCCGGATCCGCCACCGTCAAGGGGTTGAAGGGGATACCATCATCCGTAATGGTCAGGATCACGTGCTCATTGCGCACTTCACCTGTCACCTCAATGTGGTGCTCCGCCGGATCATTGGGGAAGGCATACTGCACGACATTGTTGAGCAGATCATCCAACGCCATGTTGAGCATGGGAATCAGCGGCTTAGCCCCTGCCCATTGCGCCACATACTGCTCAAACGCCTCCTGTAAGATAGGAATGGCCATCAATTGATTGGGCATTATTTGACGAAAGAACCCGGTCGCCACATCGAACGGGGCGACGCCGTGATACCGCAGCCCCAACATGGTGATATCGTCCGCCTGCGGGGCGCCGTCAGCAAAGGCCTTCACCGCGTCCATGACCTCACCGATGCGCTCGACCACCGAAATTGCCTGAGATTGGTCGAGGACCGCTTTCAACCGGTCGTTGCCAAACAGTTCGCGCCGGACATTATCGGCTTCGGTGACCCCATCTGTGTAGAAGAAGAGCTCATCCCCTGGGGCCAATTGGATCGTGCTCTCCTTGAATACGATGCCCGGCATGGGACCGACCAGAGGCCCGTCCTGGGCCGTCAACCACTCGAACCGCCCATCCCGCCGCTTCAGCAAGGGATGATTGTGACCCGCGTTCGTCGTGAGGAGCGTGCCATCGCGGAGGTTCAAAATACCCAGATAGAGGGTGACAAACATACAGCTCTCGTTGTCCGCACTGAGCGCATCGTTCACATGGGTGACGATACTGGCAGGCGAGGGA
>JAOUEB010000468.1 GCA_029858925.1 Nitrospira sp. | reverse complement strand
CCTCTCGTCCTGCGCTTCACGCCTCACGTTTCACATCCAGTTTACGACCAATACTGCGACGCTTTCATATAGCCGAACAGCATGTCGCGGCGGGCAAGAATTCCCACCAGCTTCTTGTTGCGCACCACTGGAACACGGGTGACATACCGGTCCTGGAACAGATCGGCCACTTGCGCGAGCGTTTGGTCTTCGGTGATCGTCAGAGGGTAGGCCGACATGATTTCCACGGCCAAGATCTTCCGAAGATCGCGGCCGTCGATCATCGCCTGCAGGAGATCATATTCAGTGACGATGCCAACCAGTGTCCCGTCCTCTTCCACAACGGGCAGGCTCCCAAAGTTGCGATGGGTCATCAGGTAGGCGATCGTCGCGGCGTCGGTGCGGGTGGTGCATTGCGTAACGGCATCCTCCATCAACTGTCCGACGGTCAAGGTCTTTGGATCGCAGGCTTTCATGAAGAATTCGGTTTGTCGCATCGTCGTTCCTCACTTTCTGTTCGTTGAACCGGCAGACAGGTAGGTTCTCAGCACATCGCGCCGGGCGATGATGCCGACCAGCCGGTCTTTGGCATCGACCACCGGCACGCGGACGAGATCGCTCGCGCGCAGCACATGCACCAGTGTCCCCAAGTCTGTTTCCGGACGGACGGAATAGGGGTTCCCTGTCATGACTTCGCCGGCCGTCAGGGCGTCGAGGCTCTGTCCATCGTCGATCGCCCCCAGCAAGTCGTGCTCGCTCACGATCCCGGCAAGCCTACGTGTTTTGTCGATGACAGGGACCGCGCCGAATCCTTCGATCATCAACGAGGCAATCACATCCCCCTTGGTGCGAAGATGGACGGACTGCACCCGCGTTTCCATCACCTGCTTGACCGTCATCGAGACAAAATCCTGTTTCTTGACGACTCGCACCTTTTTTTTCGTCGGCATGTATCCCCTCCTCATAATATTTGTGACCTCACAACAAATTCTCGTGAATCGTATCTCGTGAAGCGTGAAGCGCAGGATGGAAAGAGGGGGTGTCCCATCTTTGTTTGCGAGATACGCTTCACGAGATACGAACGACGCATACGAACTCGACCATCCGCCCGACTGACGCTATTCACCCCAGTGGGACTTTCCGTTCTGCTGCAAAATGCCACAGGGCCCGCTTCCATTTCATGATCACGCTGCCCCATAACCCCTCGGAACAGGGGTGATTCTTCCCCCCTTAGTCCTCTGGCTACAGGCATATCCAATGCAGATTGGATACCTGAAATCGCATGCGAATGAGCAGCCAAACGGAAGGAGTCGCTATGAAAATCCTCTGTGCCGTGGATGGGTCGGAATTCTCGCAGTGGGCCATTGAGGCGATCGGTGCGTTTGATCGGAGCGCCCTCTCCTCCGTCACCTTGCTGCACGTGGCGGACACGCGACACCTGAAACCCGTCGGCGCGCCACATATCGCGACCTATCGAGGCGCCAAGGCGGCGCTGGAGAAATCCGGGGAAGAGATCCTACGCCGCGCCGCCGGCCATGCGGAGGTGGCGTTGAGTCAGTCGGCAATGCGGCCCCGCACGGCGGTGCGCACCCTGTTGCTGCACGGATCTCCTGCTTCCACCATCGCGCGGCGCGCCGCTCAGGAGCGGTCGGATCTGATCGTGCTGGGCACTCGAGGTCTGAGCGACATCAAGGGGTTTCTCCTCGGCAGCATTGCGCGGCAGGTTGCCGCGCTGGCGGCCTGTCCGATACTCGTCGTAAAACAACCGATGCCCCAGCTGCGCCGCGTGGTCTTGGCCGTCGATGACTCGAAACATTCGCGCAAGGCGGCGCGATTCCTGAGAGGGGGGCTCCTTCCGGAAGAGGCGAACGTGACGATTTACTCCTCCGTGCAATCTCCGCTCACCGAACTCGCCGGCAGCTATGTCTCCGAGACTGACCAGCAAGCCCTCTTGCGTCCTGCGGTCGAACGGGCTGAGCGTATGGTGGCCAGTATGCGGGAAGAGTTTTTAAAAGACGGCTACGCGGTCTTCACCGTCATACAGCAGAATCACGTC